>JANNAY010000622.1:0-3903 GCA_031384945.1 Deltaproteobacteria bacterium | reverse complement strand
GCCGGTGCGCGACCCGGTCGGCCTCGGCACCGCGCCCACGGTGGCCCTGCAAGCCGGCGCCGGCACCGCCACCTGCTGCGTCGCCTCCTGCTGCGCCTTTCCCCTCGTCGCCGTGCCCTACGCGGGGCCGTACCTTTGGCTCGGCGCCGTCGGCGTGCTCACCGGCACCGCCGAGACCTTCGTCGGCGACGCCGTCGGACAAGACCGCAGCGCGCTGGTGTGGCCGGCGTTGACGGGCGCCGGCATCCTCGTCGTCGGCGGCGTCACCTCTGAGATCGTCAGCTACGCCATCGGACTGCCGACCACCGTCGATCCCAACAACCCGACGGTGAACCTCGACAAGGCAGCGGTCCCCATCTCGATCCTCGCCGTCAGCAGCGTCGCCGCCATCGTCGTCCCCATCGTCGTCTACTCGTTGACGTCGGTGCCGAAAGAGCCGCGCGACAACGGCGGCTTCGGCGTCCCCGGCTTCACCGCCCCCGCCGATCCGACGGGCTCGCGGGCGAAGAAAGCGCAGCCGCCGCGCACGTCGTCGCTGACGCCGCGGGTGTCGACGGCGCAGGCGTTCTGATGCTCGCCCTCGTGCTCGCACTCGCAGTGGCCGCGCCGCCGACGACGAAGCCGGCGACGACAAAGCCGCCTGCGACGACAGCGACGACAAAGGCGCCTGCGACAACGCCTGCGACGACAGCGCCTGCGACGACAACGCCTGCGACACCCGAGACGACGACGCCGGCGCCGAAAGCGGACCAGCTGGCCCCCGCCGAGCGCTGGGGCACGCTGGAGACGATGGGCGCGCAGCTCGGCGCAGGAACAGCCGCGGCGGTGCTCACCGGCGTGTGCGTCGGCATCCCGGCGAACTTCATCCCCTTCGGCAGCATCGTCGCCAACGGCGTCGCCGGCCTGATGATCGGCGGCACCGAGGTCGTCGTCGGCGACGCCCTCGGACCTGACCGCGCCGCGCTCTTGTGGCCGATGGTCACGTCGTCGGCGATCCTCGTCGTCGGCGGCACCGCCAGCGTCGGCGCTGCGCTCTACACGCGCGCGCCGCTCAGCATCGATCCCAGCAACCCGGGCGTGTATTTGACGTCGCCGCAGGCGCGGTTGCCGCTGTTCATCCAGGGCGTCTCGGTCGCCGCCGCCGTCGTCGTGCCCGTCGTCGTCTACCAAATCGTCAGCGTGCCCAAAGAAGCGGGCGACGGCGGCGGCTTCGGCATGCCCGGCATGACGGTCCCCGCCGATCCGACCGGCACGCGGCTGCCGGAGCTGGCGCCGATCGAGCCCACGACGGCGATGCGCTTCTGAGCTGGGTTGAACGCGCGCTCGCTCTCACTCCATACTGCTGCGAGGGGTGCTCACATGATGTTGTCGTTGCTCGTCGCCAGCGTGCTCTCGGGACAGTTCGTCGAGAGCGCCAGCGTCTCCGGCGGTGGCTGCCCATCGCCCTTCAACGGCGCCGACGTCCTGGTCGCGTCGTCGACGGTGCAGATCTTCAGGAACGACGAGCAGCAGCGGCCCAAGCAGGGCGAGACCTTCTTCATCGTCATCAACGTTCGGGGCGAAGAGGGCATCGGCACGTGCGGCAGCGTCATCTCCGTCCGCCCTGGCTTTGAGCTTCCCGAGGGCTTCGAGCTCGTCACGCCGACCGGCGCGCTCGGCGATTCGCCGCTGTCGTGCTTTCTGGGCACGCCCCCCAACTTGACCCCTCAGATCGGAAGCTGCCCGACCGCGCCGACGGACACCGCCGCCGACGGCGCGCTGCTGTTCGACAGGCTGACCTTCAACGGTCTCTGGCCCCTGCGCGAAGGACAGGTGCTGCAGATCGTCGTGCCGGTGCGAGCCCGGAACGAGTCGGACTTCGCGAACCAGCCGAGGCTCCGCGGCCACCTCGAGTACACCCCCTTCGACGGCTCGAACCGCGCCCCGCTGCACCCCTCGGTGGCCGGCTTCGTCTTCTTCAACCGGCCGACCATCACCTACGACGCCCCGTCGACGCAGGAGATCGGGTCCTACGACGCCCACTTCTTCGGCTTCGTCGACAACCACTTCAACCCCGGCACGCTGCTCGTCGAGCTCAAGGTCGGCGCCGGTGCCTTTGAGGTCTTCGACTCGGTCGCCCTGACCGCCGACACCTTCGAGAACAACATCGACCTCGTCGTCGAGCCCCTCGACGCCGACACCGACCACCAATGGCGCTTCACCTTCGATCCCGTGCGGGCCAACACGAACAGCATCGTCGGCGCCACGCAGAGCTTTCGCACGCTGCCGGCGCCGCGCTTCGCCTACACGCCCACCGTCACCGGCGCCGGCAGCATCACCACCGACCCCGCCGCTGAAGCCGACGGCACCTTCATCGACCGCACCGACGTCACGCTGACCGCCGTGCCCGACGCGGGCCAGCGCCTCATCTCGTTCGTCGTCAACGGCGCCGACGTCGCCGGCGACAGCATCACCGTGCACGTCGAAGCGGCGCTCACCGCCCGCGCCACATTCGAAGCGATCCCGCCGCCGCCGCCGCCGCCCCCTGACGGAGAGGGCGAAGGCGAAGGCGCACAGGGCGAGGGCGAGGGCGACGGCGTCCCCGTCGAAGGCGAAGGCGAAGGCGCACAGAGCGAGGGCGAAGGCGAAGGCGTCGAAGGCGAAGGCGACCGCAACGCCAGCGACGACGATGAAGACGACGGAGACGACGAAGGCGTTGTCGACGGCTGCGTCGCCGGCGCGCCCGGCAGCGCGCTGGTGCTGCTGCTGCTGCTGCGTCGCCGCCGACGCTGAGAAGCCCGCTACGCGCTCTGCGTCACCACAGCTCAGCGCGCCCGCCGCCAATCCCCGGTTGGAGGCGACGATGAACCACGCACGCATGCTCTCTCTGGTGTCGGTCCTGGTGGTTGCTGTGACCACGGGGTGCGAGGCGCAGCAGCACGCCACCGTCGACACGCTGGTCTGCGAAGACGCGCTGCGGCCGTCGACAGCGCAGGCGCTGCAGGAGGCGTTCACCCACCCCGACCTCGACAACCTCGCCGCCATCGTGTCGCCGCAAGACCTGGCGCGCGTCGTCGCGCTGGTGCCCCAGGCCGAGGCCGTCGTCGTCGTCGGCCGCAACGTCTGGTCCGTCGTCGACAGCGGCTTCGGCAAAGACGTGATCGCCCATGGCTGGGACGGCGTGCAGTGCGGCGAGCCCGTCACCTTGCAGTGCACCGCCGGCGCTGGCGTCTCGATCGTCGACTGCGACGACGGTGGCGCCTTTCAAATCACGCAGCAGCTCGATGGCTGCACGTTGCACGGCGTCACCGTCGACGGCGTCGTCGTCCTCGGCAAAGACGGCGATGCGGTCGGCGTCGACGTCGACGTCGTCGTCGACGAAGTCAGCGGCATCGCCGGCGAATTCGTCGTCGACGGCCACGGCTTGCGCTCGACCGGTCCGGTGCGCTTCGACGACCACGCTGGGTATTCGTGCGCGTCGTCGATGGGCTTCGACGACATGGCCGTGCAGGCCGACGGCGAGACCACGCGCCTCTCGTTCGTCGGCTCCGTCGACGACGACGGCCCCGGCGTCGTCGTCGACAGCAAAGGCATCTACGACGGCGCGTCGGCGTGTCCGCTGCCGGGCGCTGCGCTGATGGTCGGCGTCGGCGATGTCACAGCCACCATCGCCTTCGACAAAGCCGTCAGCGTCGACGTCGACGGCCACGACGTCCCTGCCCTCGCCGCGGCGGTGCAGGCGATGTGCGGCGACGACTGAAGACCCACGAAGAACGGCGAGAACCGCGAAGAACCGCGAAGCACCGCGAAGCACCGCGAAGAAGCGCGAAGAACCGCGAAGCGCCGCGAAGGAGCGCGAAGGAGCGCGAAGGAGCGCGAAGAACCGCGAAGCGCCGGCCCGCAGACCTCACCCCGCCGAAGCGG
>JANNAY010000610.1:0-3507 GCA_031384945.1 Deltaproteobacteria bacterium | reverse complement strand
GCCGCAGAGCCCCCAGTACCCCTTGAGATGCCCGGGCAGGGAAGGGCGGGAGATGGGTTTGCCCCCGCGCAGCGGGGGTACTGGGGGCTCTGCGGCGCGGGCAACGCAATGGTTCTCGTGCCTCGCGCGATGTGACCAATCGCAGCGCGTGGCGTCGACGCGCACGGCGCTGAGGCGCGTCAGCGATCGCGTGTTTTCAGAATCAAGACGACGGCGACGACGATGACGGCGGCGGCGACGACGACGCGGGGGCCGACGGCTTCGTTGCCGACGACGGCGCCGAGCACGACGGCGACGACGGGGTTGACGTAGGCGTAGGTGGCGACGCGCGACGCCGGCTCGACCTTCAAGAGCCAGCCGTAGCAGGTGAAGCCGACGAGCGAGCCGAAGATGGCGAGGTAGAGAAGCGCCAACCACGACGTCGTCGTCGTCGCCTCCATCACGATGTGCTCGCCCATGGCGCGGCCGATCAAGAACTGCACGGCGGCGCCCGTCATCATCTGGATGCCCGTGGCCACGAGGTTCGATGGGTGCGGCGGCAACTTGCGCGGCAACAACGAGCCCAACGCCCACGAGAACGACGCGAACACCAAGAGCAGCACGCCCTCGGTCGGTGCCGCCCCCGCAGCCGCCCGCGTCGACGACGACGAGAACGGGTCGACGAGCACGCCGATGCCCACCATGCCCAAGGCGATGCCGATCCAGGTGACGCCTCTGAAGTCGCGCGAGAGCAGCGCCATGAACAACGGTGTCGTCGCGATCACGAGCGCGCCCACGCCCGATGGCACCGTCTTCATCGCGAACATCACCGCGGCGTTGCCCAACACCAACAGCAACACGCCCTGCGCCATCGACGCCGCGAGGTGCCGCGCGGTGATCTTTGTCTTGTCGAGAAACATGCCGATGCCGAGCAGCAACAGTCCCGAGAAGACGAACCGCAGCGACGCCGTCGTGAACGGCGGCAGCGTCTTCACCGCCAGCTTCATCGCCAGATAGGTCGAGCCCCACACGATGTAGAGCACCCCATACGCCGCATAGATCTGCGAGCGCGGCGGCGCCGTCGTTGTCGCCGTCGTTGTCGTCGCGATCGTCATCGGGCGTCTGCGAGAAATGCGGCGATGGCGTCGGCGATGGGCAAGCGCGGGGATCCTTCGACGTGGGCGTCGAGCCAGAACCATTCGCCGCCGGCGTTGATCTCGAGGAAGACGAGGTCGTCGTCGGCGGTGACGATGAAGTCGGCGGCGGCGTACGAGAGACCAAACGAGCGCACCAGCGACAGCAATGCCGTCGTCGTCGTCGTCGGCAGCGCATACGGCGTCCACTTCTGCAGCAGGCCGACGCCGTCTTTGCGCCAATCGACCTGCGTCTCGGCGGAGTGCGCAGCAGAGTCGACGGCGGCGCAGAAGACGTCGTCGCCGACGACGGTGGCGCGCAGCTCGAGCTTCTTTTTGATCAACTCTTGAAACTGCATCGGGCAGTAGCGCAAGCCACCGAGGTCGCCGCGGGCGGCGTCGTCGACGATCGAGGTGAAGACGACGTGCTCGAGTCCGTCGCGCTGCACGGCGAAGCTCGACTGCATCTTGGTGACGACCTGGCCGCCAGCGGCTTTGACGTCGTCGACAAAGGCGCCGACGACGACGGGGTCGTTCGAGAACAGCGTGCGCGGGATCGACAATCCCAACTTCTGCGCCCGCAACAGCTGCAGCTCTTTGTGGTCGCAGCGGCGCACGTCTTCGAGGCGGTCCATGTGTTTGACGTCGAGCGCGGCGAGAGCGCCGTACATCGTGCGCCGGCTCTCATCGATGCTCGGGGCCAACAAGTCACCGAGTGAGGGTGGCAGCCCGCCGCCGGCGAGGAAGCGGCGGTACCAGACGCTGACGACGTCGTTGCCGTCGACGCTCACGCCGTCGGCGTTCCACAACCGGGTTGTGGAACCGCGATCGATGCGCGTGCTGAGCGTGACGTCGAGGGGGTAGCGGTCGGTGTCGACGCGCAGCGGTCGCACGCCGCGGGCGCGCAGTCCGGCGGCGACGGCGTCGATGCCTTTGTGGTCGTCGCTGCGCGTGATCAAGAGCGCGGTCTTCATGGGTCGTCGCAGGTCCAATCTCGGCTGCAGGTGTCGCTTCGCCGCACTCTGCCAGAACGACAACCCGGCTTGCTCGACGACGATCGGCGCTGCAAGGTCGCCGCATGCAGCTCCTCGGCGGACGCTCGCCGGCGCAATTTCTCGCCGAGCATTGGCAAAAAAAACCGCTGCTCGTGCGGCAGGCCATCCCTGGCTTCACCGGCTTTCTCGGGCCGCAGCAGCTCTGTGAGCTCGCCGCAAAGAAAGATGCCAGCGCCCGCGTCGTCAAAGACAGCCAACACAAAGAGCCGCGCAAGCGCTTCCGCCTCGAAGAAGGCCCGTTTCGCCTCGACGCCCACAAGGTGCCCGCCGAACGGTGGACGCTGCTGGTGCAACACATCGAAGAGCACCACGACGAGGGATGGCCGCTCTTGCTGCGCTTCGCCGACGTCGTGCCCCTCTCGCGCATCGGCGATCTGATGGTGAGCTGGGCCAAAACCTCTGGCTCCGTCGGCGCCCACGTCGACGCCTACGACGTCTTCTTGCTGCAAGGATCCGGCAAGCGCCGCTGGCAGATCGACGACGGCCCGCCCCATGATTTTGATGTGGGAGACGTGCGGACCCTGAAGGATTTTCGTCCCACCAACGAGTGGATCCTCGAGCCCGGCGACCTGCTGTACCTGCCGCCGCACGTCGGCCACCACGGCACAGCCCTCGACGACACCTGCATGACGTGGAGCATCGGGTTCACCGCCCCGTCGACCGAGCAGCTGTTGCAAAATTGGCTGGCGTACCAGAGCCAACAACACGAAAATGCGTCCGGCTTCTACGAAGACAAAGACCTGACAGTCCCCGCCAGCGCCGGCGCCCTCGACGACCCCATGATCGCGCGGCTGCAACAGCTGCTGCAGGCGGTGGCGCCGACGAAAGACGCGGTGACGACGTTCTCTGGACGCCTGCTGACAGGACGTCCCGGCCTCGAGCTGCCGCGGCCGAAGCAACGGTTCGACGAGAAGTCCCTCGTCGCGCGCCTGCAGCAGGCGGGACAGCTGCGCCTGCACAACAAGTCCCGCCTGCTGTGGCGCCCCGACCGCGTGTTCTTGAACGGCGACGAGGCGACGACGACGACGACGACGGCGCCGCTGTGGTCGACGTTGGCGAACACGCGCGCGCTGTCGTTGCCGCTCGACAAAGACGCAGCCGCAGCCCTCGCCCACGACGTCGTCGCGTCCGTCCCCGCCGGCGCCATCGTCGTCGTCTGAGGTGTCGACGTGAGCCGCCGCGACAACGCCGACAAGCGCTGCGCCGTCTGCCGCATGCACCTGCAGCTGTGCATCTGCGCGCTGACGCCGTCGCTGTCGTCGTCGTCGTCGTTGACGCTGCTGTTGCACCACGAAGAGCAGCACAAGCCGACCAACAGCGGCACCCTCGCCGCGCGCGCG
>JANNAY010000592.1:0-5766 GCA_031384945.1 Deltaproteobacteria bacterium | reverse complement strand
GCCGTCAAGCTGCGGCGCATCGAGCTCGTGCCCGCGACCCCAGCAACACCTTGAGTGTGTCGTCGTGAGCCCGGCAAATTCTGGCGCGCACAAGCAAGTGTGCGACCGTTGACGCGAGGTCCAGAAGTGCCATCGTCGACGTCATGAGCAACGGCCCGAGCTTCTTTCAAGACCTGCCCCCGCCGCCCGATCTGTATGCGGTCGATCGTGCGCTGCACGCCGAGCTCAAGCGCCGTCTCTCGCCCGAGAACGCGACGGCGCTGGCGCCGAAGTATGAAGCGCTGGGTGCTGCGACCGCTGGTGAGCTGATTCCGCTCACCGAAGAGGCTGAGCGCGAGCCACCGCGGCACGTGCCCTACGACGCCTGGGGCCGCCGCATCGACGACATCAAGACCTCGCCGGCGTGGAAGGCGCTGAAAGACTTCTCGGCGACGCACGCCATCGTCGCCACCGGCTACGACGCTTCGCTTGGCGAGCAGCGCCGCGTGGCGCAAGCGACGCTGCTGCACTTGTTCTCTGCGTCGTCGGCGACGGCGATGTGTCCGTTGGCGATGACCGACGCCGCCGCGCGGGTGTTGATCGACATCGCCCCGCAACCGTTGCGCGATCGGCTGGTGCCGCGACTGCTGTCGCGCGATCCAAAGACGTTCATCACGTCGGGTCAGTGGATGACAGAACGCACCGGTGGCAGCGATGTTTCCGGTACGTCAACAATGGCGACCCTCGTCGACAAGGGCACCCCCGAGGGCGATGTCTACGGCCTCGACGGTGTCAAGTGGTTCACGTCAGCGACCACCTCTGAAATGAGCCTCGCCCTCGGACGCATCGAAGAAGGCGGCGAATCCGTCGCCGGCTCGCGCGGTTTGTCTTTGTTCTGCGTCGACGTCGTCAAAGACGCTGGCGGCGGCTACCGCGGCATTCAGGTGAACCGCTTGAAAGACAAGCTCGGCACGAAGGCGTTGCCGACGGCCGAGCTGACGCTGCAGGGCGTGCACGCGCGACTGCTCGGCGAGCCGGGGCACGGCGTGAAAAACGTCAGCGGCATGTTGAACATCACGCGCTTCTACAACGCGTGCGCCGCATCGTCGGGCATGGCGCAAGCGGTCCACCGCGCGCGCGCGTATTCGTGGAAGCGCACAGCGTTCGGCACGCCGCTCGCCGGACACCCGCTGCACGTCGACACCCTCGACGCGATGGAAGCCGACGCCGCCGGCGCCCTCGCCTTCGTGATGGAGCTCGGTCATCTCATCGGCAAGAGCGAAGAAGGCACCGCCAGCGACGACGAGAAGCGCCGGCTGCGCGCGCTCATCCCGCTCGCCAAGCTGACGACCGGCAAGCAAGTCGTCGCCTGCGTTTCAGAAATTCTCGAGTGCTTCGGCGGCGCCGGCTACGTCGAAGACACCGGCTTGCCGCGCATGCTGCGCGACGCCCAGGTGCTGCCGATTTGGGAGGGTACGACCAACGTGCTCTCGCTCGACTTGCTGCGCGCCGAAGCCAAAGACAGAGGCTTCAGCGCCGTCGTCGAAGACCTCGTCGGCCGATCGCAGACCCTGTCGTCGACGCTGCCGGCGAAGTCGACGTCGCTGCTGCGCGAGATGATCGGCAAGCTTGCCAGGCGCGCCGTCGAGCTCGCGGCCATCGGGCCCCGCGCCGTCGAAGAAAACGCGCGGCGCCTCGCGCTGACGACGGGCTACTGCGTCGAAGCCATGCTGCTCGCCGACACCGCCGTCGCCGTCGGCAAAGACGACTGCGTCAAACGCTTCGCCGACTTCGTCCGCCATCGCTTCGCGGGCACGCTCGGATGATCGAGATGACCGTCAACGCCCAGGGCGCCATCGTCGTCGTCGGCGACGTCATGCTCAGTGCATGGCGTCGGCCGTACCAGCTTGAGTCCCTCGACGACATCGCCCGCACCGTCGATGCCCACGACCCCGGCCACAGCGGGGCGCTCATCTCGCTCTCGGTGTTTCGCTTCGACCGCATCCGACCCGCTGACTTCGCCGATCTGGCAACGCGAAAAAAGATGGTTGAGCTGAGCCAGACTTGTCGCTTCAAGATGGCTGTGAACGTGCTCGATGGACCGGGTCTCGTGAACAGCACCATCCGCCTCGGGCTCGCCGGTATGATGACCGTGCTGCGCATGCCCTACCCAGTGACGACGGTGTCGAGCGTCGACAGCGCCCTGGTCGCCCTGCCCGAACCGGCGCGTGACACCCAGGCCCTGCGCGCTGCGCTGCTCGCGTTAGAGCAAAAAATCTGGGCCAAGACCTGAGCTTCAGCACATCGCGATAGCCACGAACGCCTGCGCCTCCCGTGCTCCAACCGATAGCGACAGCCGCGAACGCCCGCGCGAGGCCCTGAAGAGGCTTTGGACTTCAGGAGCCTCGCGCCTGGGCGTTCGCAAGATCAGAAGAGCCTCGCGCCTGGGCGTTCGCAAGATCAAAGCTGATCGATGCGCTTGTTCTCGAGGGCTTCGCCGATCTTCTTCGTCATGCGCGCCTGCGCGAACGACGTCGTCGCTGCGTCGAGGGCTTCGGTGGCGGCTTGAATGACGTGTCGGTCGTCGCCGCCGACAACTTCTTCGACGGCTCTGACAGCGACGTCGATGGCTGCTCTTTCTTCGTTGGCGAGCAGGGCGCCGTCTTCGTCGAGGGCCTTCTGCGTCGCTGCCAACACGCGTCGCGCCTCGACGCGCTTCTCGATCACGAGGCGCTCGGTGATGTCGGCTTCGGCGTTGTCGATCGACGACAACAACATGTCTTCGACCTCGGCGTCGGTCAGGCCGTAGCTCGGCTTGATCTCGACAGACTGCGTCAGCCCCGTCGCCTGCTCTTTCGCCGTGACGGTCAGCAGGCCGTCGGCGTCGAGCTGAAAGGTCACCAGCACGCGCGCGAGACCCGCGCCCAGTGCCGGAATGCCGCGCAGGCGAAAGCGCGCCAGAGATTTGTTGTGCTCGACCTTCTCGCGCTCGCCCTGCACGACGTGGATGTCCATCGCGGTCTGTTGATCGGCGTACGTCGTGAACGTGTGGGTCGCCGAGCAAGGGATCGTCGAGTTGCGCGGAATCAACTTGTCGACGACGCCGCCCATGGTCTCGACGCCGAGCGACAGCGGCGTGACATCGAGCAGCAAGACATCGCGATCGTCAGAGCCCGCCAGCTGTGCTGCCTGCAACGCCGCGCCCGCAGCGACGACCTCGTCGGGGTGGGCGTCGAGCAAGGGCTCGCGCTTGAAGAATTCTTTGGCGAACGCGCGCACCAGCGGCACGCGCGTCGAGCCACCGACGAGAATGACGCCGTCGAGCTGCTCGGGCGTGAGGCCGGCGTCGACGAGGGCGCGCTCGCACGGACCGGCGCAGCGGTTCACCACGGGCAAGATCACGGCCTCGAGGTCTTTGCGCGTCAGCGACAGCTCGATCGGACGGCGCTCATTTCCCACATCGAGAATGCCCGAGACATCGACCGATTCACGATCTGTCAACGCCTCTTTCGCCGCCCGCGCCAGCTGCAGCGCCTGCTGCGTCTGCTGCGGATTCGCCGTCTCGCCGATCCCGGCCGCAGCGAGGATGCGCTTGGCGATGGGCCAGTCGAAGTCGTCGCCGCCCAGGCCCGTGTCGCCGGCCGTCGACAATACACGAAACAGCCCGCGGTCGAAGGTGAGCACCGATACATCAAAGGTGCCGCCGCCGAGGTCAAACACCACATAGGTGCCTTGGCCGCGCCCCTGGGCTTCTTTGTCGAGGCCATAGGCGAGCGCCGCCGCCGTGGGCTCGGCCAACAGGCGCAGCACCTTCCATCCAGCGAGGCGGCCGGCGTCGCGCGTCGCCTGCCGCTGCGCATCGTCGAAGTAGGCGGGTACGGTGATGACGGCGTCTTCGACGGCTTCGCCGACGACGACTTCGGCTCTGTCTTTGAGGGCTTTGAGTACGTAGGCGGCGACTTCGACGGGGGATGCTGCTCTGACGCCGCCTTCGCCGTCGGGCACTTCGAATTCGACGACGCGTTCTTCGTCGTTGGCTGTGAGCTTGTAGTTGCGCGCGCCGGTCTTCAGGTGCTCAACGGCCGCCGCGCGTCCTTTGCCCATGAAGCGCTTCGTCGACGTCAGCAACGCGCCTTGTGCGGCGCGCGCGGCGGCAAAGGCTTCGAAGCCGACGATGGCGCCGTCTTGTTGTTGCTCGCCGTAGAAGACCGCCGAGGGCAAGCGCCCTTCGCCGTTCTCGTCGGGCAGCACGCGCACCTTGCCGTCGCCTGTGCCCTTCTCGAAGCCCTTCTCGAAGAGCGCGACGAGCGAATAGGTGGTGCCAAGATCGATGCCGACTGCGCGAGCCATGCCCGCGGGTACCGACGACGATCAGCCGCCACAAGGCGGGAACAGGGCCTCGTCAGACAGCGCGCTGCCGCAGCTGGCCTCGGCGGACGCGTCGCCGTCGTCGGAACGCGCCGACAGCGTCGTCGCCGGACCGCAGCCGGGCGCTTCAGCGCACGCTTGCGGCGCGGGACCGCACACCTTCTCGACGAGCCGATCGCACGATCCGGCGGTGCAAGCGGGAAACGTCGCGTTGTCGGCGAGGCCCTCGTCGCAGTTTTCGGGCTCGAAGCGCGCTGTCAGGTCAGCCGCGGCGCAGGATCCGTCGTCGGCGCATTCGCCGGCGTCGCCGCAGGCTTTGGCGACGAGGGCGGCGCAGACGGCGGCGTTGTCTTCGGGGACCTGGGCGCCTTCGCCTTCGCCGTCGAAGACGCTGTCGAGGGGGACGGCGCATTCGCCAGCGTCGACGACGACGGCGTCGCCGTTGCCTGCGAAGCCGCCGTCGCAGGGGGCGAAGCCGCCGTCGAGCTCATCGCTGAGGCCGGCGCCATCGGCGAGACAGCCCGTGAGAGCGCCGGCGACGAGGGTCAGGGTGCAGAAGAAGACAACGGCGGCACGCTTCACGCTGAAGAACGTACCAGACGCAAGCGCGGCAGCGAGATCAGCCGCGGCGCATGACGCGGGCGACGTCGCGATCCATCTCGCGCTTCTTGATCGATTCGCGCTTGTCTTCGTGCGTCTTGCCCTTGCCAACGCCGATCAACACCTTGGCCCACGGACCCTTGAAGTACATGCGCACGGGGACGAGCGTGTAGCCCTTCTCGGTCGTCAGCTTCTTGAGCTTCGCGATCTCTTTCTTGCTGACGAGCAGCTTGCGCGCCCGCGCCGGCTCGACGATGTCGACGCTGGTCTGCCGGTAGCGATCGATCTTCAAGCCGCGCAGCACCAGCTCATCGCGCTCGATCTGCGCGTAGGCGTCACCGAAAGACACGGCCTTCATGCGCAGGCTTTTGACCTCGCTGCCGACGAGCACGATGCCGCACTCGAACGTCTCGCCGATGCTGTACTCAAACTTCGCCTTGCGGTTCTCGGCGATGGAACCGTCGTCGTTCTGTTTCTTCTTGGCGGCACACATGACGACGTCACCCTCTCGCGAGAGCGACGTCGTAGCAAGTCACAACTCGGTCAATGGTGCCCGACGACCTTTTGGCCGTGCACGAGGGTCAGCGGCTCTTTCGCCGTCGGCTGCTTCGGCTTCGGCGCATGAAAGCTGTGGTCGTCGTCCGGAAAGACGCCGCGTCTGACTTCGTCGACGTAGGCTTTGACGGCGTCACCGACGATGGCAGCGCCGTCGATGTACTTCTTGACGAACTTCGGCGTGAAGTCGGGGTTCAGGCCCAACAGGTCGTAGAGCACGAGCACCTGGCCGTCGCAGCCGGCGCCGGCGCCGATGCCGATGGT
>JANNAY010000575.1:0-3059 GCA_031384945.1 Deltaproteobacteria bacterium | reverse complement strand
CGCCATCGTCGCCGAAAAAACCGGCTACCCCGTCGAAGCCCTCGACGACGCCATGGCCCTCGAAGGCGACCTCGGCATCGACAGCATCAAACGCGTCGAAATCCTCGGCGCCCTCAAAGACAAAGTCCCCGCGGCCGCGTCGCTCGACGCCATGAAGCTCGCCCAGCTCTCGACCCTCGGCGAGATCGCCCGCGCGGTGGGCAGCGTGTCGTCGTCCTCGTCCTCGTCCTCGTCCTCGTCCTCGTCCTCAGCGCCTGCGCCCGCGGTCGCGATGCACAACCCGGTTGTGAGTTCCAACAGCGGTGATGGACGCGCCGTGCTCTTCGCCATCGTCGCCGAAAAAACCGGCTACCCCGTCGAAGCCCTCGACGACGCCATGGCCCTCGAAGGCGACCTCGGCATCGACAGCATCAAGCGCGTCGAGATCCTCGGCGCCCTCAAAGACAAAGTCCCCGCCGCGGCAGCGCTCGACGCCATGAAGCTCGCGCAGCTGTCGACGCTCGGCGAAATTGCGCGTGCGGTGGGTGGGCTTGTGCCGACTGCCAGCGGGGCTGCGCCCCGAAGCGCGCCAGCGGCGCACGTCCACTCAGCGCGCGGCGACTCGTGCCCCCGCTTCGTCGTCGACGTCGTCACCGCCCCATCCGCGCGCAGCGCGACGCCCAGCGGATCCATCGGCGTCGTCGGCGGCGGCGCCCACGTCCGCGAGCTCATCGCTGAATTGCAGAAGCGCGGCGCCAACGCCGTCGAAGGCGCCGGCGACGCCCTCGTCGTGCTCGACGCCCTCGACGCCGACGACAACAGCGCCGTCGAAGTCATGAAGCGCGTGTTTCTCACGGTGCAGCAGCACAAGCCGAAGACCCAGCTCGTCGTCGTCGGCAATGGCGGCGGACGCTTCGGCCACGCCGACCAAAGCGGAGCGGCAGCGGCAGGACTCGCCGGACTCGTCAAGACGGCGGCGCTCGAGTGGCCCGCCGTGCGCTGCCAGTACGTCGACGTCGACGCCAACGACACGAGCCTCATCACGCGCCTCGCCGACGAAATCTGCGGCAGCGGCGACCAGGTCGAGATCGGTTTGTCGTCGACGCGCGTCACACCCAGCGTGCGCAAAGCGCCGATCACGAGCGGCGTCTCGCGCCTGGTGCGCGGCGACATCGTCGTCGTCAGCGGCGGCGCCCGCGGCGTCACCGCGACCTGCGCCCTGGCGCTCGCCCGCGCGGTGCCCGGACTGCAGTTCGCGCTGCTCGGACGCACTGGCCTCGTCGACGATCCGGCCTGGGCCCGTGGCGTCGCCGACGAAGCCGGACTCAAAAAGGCGTGCCTCGAAGACGCGAAAAAGACCGGCAAAGCCATCGGCCTCAAAGACGTCGGCAACGTCACAGCCGACGTGCTCGCCGCCCGCGAAGTCCGCGCCGTCGTCGACGAATTGCGCGGCCTCGGCAACGCCGACGTCTTCGCCTGCGACGTCAAAGACGAAGGCAAAGTCAAAGCCGCCCTCGACGCCGTCAGAGGCAAATTTGGCGGCGGCATCGCCTGCGTCGTGCACGGCGCCGGCGTGCTCGCCGACAAACGCATCGAAGACAAAACCCGCGAGCAGCTCGACCGCGTGATCGACACAAAGGTCAACGGGCTGCAGGCGCTGCTGTCGTCGACGTCGCAGGATCCGCTGAAGGCGCTGGTGGCGTTTTCGTCGGTGGCCGGCCGCTTCGGCAACATCGGCCAGGTCGACTACGCGATGGCCAACGAGGCGATGACGCGTCTGCTGCTGCGCGAGAAGCAGCGCCGCCCGTCTCTCGTCGTCAAAGCGCTGCACTGGGGACCGTGGGAGGGCGGCATGGTGACGCCGGCGCTCAAGGCCGCCTTTGCCGCCCGCGGCATCGTCGTCATCGGCCGCGACGACGGCGCCGCTGCCTTCGTCGACGAATTGGGCGTCGCTGCCAGCGACGACGTCGAGGTCGTGCTCGGCGCCGCCATCAGCGAAGCGCCAAAGACGGCGACGAAGACCGAGCCGTACACGCGCCACGTCGACGTGCAGACGATGCCGTACCTCGCCGACCACGCGGTGCGCGGCGAGGTCGTCTTGCCCGTCGTTGTCGCCATCGACCTCATCGCCGCCGCCGCCGCCGTTGCGCGACCGCAACAGGTGCTGCGCGCCGTGCGCGATGTGCGCGTGGTCAAGGGCGTGCGCCTGCCGCGCTTCAACGGCACTGGCCACGACGTCGTCGTCAACATCGCCGCTGACCTACAGGCGACGCTGACCGTCGACGGCGTCCTCGCCTACAAAGCGAAGCTCGAGCTCGTCGATGCCGACAGCGCCGACGAACAGCACCGCGCGCCGCCGTCGTCGCGCACGCTGCCGCCGCTCGCGCCGCCGGTGTTGTCGGCGCCGCTGTACACATCGCCCTCGGGCGGCGGGCTGCTGTTTCACGGCAAGCAGTTTCAGCTGATCGAGCGCCTCGAAGGCGCGTCGACGACGACGCTGGCGGCCCGCGTGCTCGGCACCAAAGCCGCGCAGTGGAGCGGACGCTTCACCGTCGACGCCGCCGCCCTCGACGCTGGTTTGCAGCTCGTGCTGCTTTGGGCACGCCAGCAGACCGGCGGCGCCTATCTGCCGACGAGCGTCGGCGCGCTGATCGTGCACCGCCTCGCGCTGCCGCGCGGCGCGCTGACCTGCATCGTTGACGGCAAGAACAAGCCCGACCTCAGCGCCAAAGCCGACGTCGCCTTTCTCGACGACAGCGGCCGCGTTGTCTTCGAGATGAAAGACGTCGAAACCCACCGCCTGCCCGACGACGACGCCTTTGCGCCCCTCGACGCCGACGCGCTCATCAACGCCCCTGCCGGCGCCGCTGAATAGCCGCGTCGACAGTTTCAAGATCCTCGAAACGAGTGAACCATGAGCGCCATCGCTGTCGTCGGCCGGGCCTGTCTGTTGCCCGGCGCGTCTTCTCCTGAAGCGCTCTGGGACCTCGTCAAGAACGGCAAGAGCGCCATCACGTCGGTGCCAGACGGGCGCTTCGGCCTCGATGCTGACCTTGTGCGCGGCACGCAGAAGAACAGCG
>JANNAY010000556.1:0-7973 GCA_031384945.1 Deltaproteobacteria bacterium | reverse complement strand
CAGTCGACGTATTTGGCGTAGGAGAAGTCGGCGGAGAAGACGACGTCGGGGAAGCCGGCGCGGTTGGGGTCGGTGTCGGCCCAGACCTGCTGGCGCTCGCTCAACGATCCCGAGGGGCGGCCCTCGTAAAACGGCGACGACGCGAACAACGCCGCCACCAACGGCGACACCGCCAGCGACATCTGAAAGCCTTTGACCATGTCGGTCTCGTCTTTCCAGTCGTAATTGGCTTGTACGGTCGCGGTGCGTTTCATCATGTCGAGGCCGCGCTTGCCCACGGTGGGCATGTAGCGCTGCATGATGCCGTAGCGGCTCTTGGGCACCGTCGGCATCTCGGCCCACGTCGCCGTTGGGTGAAAGCCCATGCCGACGAAGCCGATGCCGCGCTCGAGGCAGTGGCGGCGCAGCAACGCCAGATGCGACGTCGTCTCTGTCGCCGTTTCATGTACGGTTTTGAACGGCTCGCCGCTCAACTCCAACTGTCCACCCGGCTCGAGGGTGATGCTGGCGCCGGGGTGGCCGGTGCCAAAGAGGGCGATGACGCGGCCGTTGTCGGTGGCCGGGGTCCAGCGGGCGCTGCCGTCGGCGTTGCGTTCGGCGGGGTCGTTGGCGATGGCGATCAAGAGGGCTTCGATGCCGTCGGGTCCTTCGTAGGGCAGCGGCGGCAGGCGCTCCACGAGGTTCTTGTGCCGGTAATGCCGGTGCGGCTCGGCGCGCACGAAGCCGAATTTCTCGTGCTCGGTGCCGACGCGGAATTGTTCGAACGGCTTCTCGGCAGAGCGAAAGAAGTCGACGAGCTCAGCGGTGGAGCGCAGCGGTGTGCCGGGGTCGTCTCGCTCGGTCGGGTTGATGGTGCTCACGCGCGCTCCAGTCGGTGGGTGCCCAGCTTGCGTCCGCTTGCAGACGGGGAGCCAAGAAGATGAACGTGTCTGCCATGGGTTCCGAGACAAAACGACAGCCGACAGTCCCGAAGGCGAAGAAGGCGTTGGTCGACATCGGTGGCGCCAGCTTCGTCGGCCGCGTCGTCGGCGGCGCCAAAGCCACCGTCGCGGGCGTCGGCGTCGTCTTCTCTGATCCGAAGCTGGTGTCGCTGTCGTTTGTGCCGATGCTCGTGCACGTCTTGCTCTTCAGCCTCTTCGTCTGGCTCTCGTTCACCCAGGCCGCAGGGCCCCTCATCGACAAGCTCGCACCCGGCCCCACCGAGACGGGGGCGTGGGCGACGCCGTTGTCGGGCATCGTCCACGTCGTCGTCGCCGTCGTCGTCGTCCTCTTCTCTCTCGTCTGCTCGGTCTTGGCCGGCAGCGTCGTCTGCGACCCCTTCTACGACCTGCTGTCAGAGCGCACCGAAGAGCTCTTCGTCGGCAGAAACGTCGGCCCGGCCTTCTCGGTCAAGGTCGTGCTGCGCGGTCTGCTGCGCGAGTTGACGGCGACGATCTTGCGCCTGCTCGTCTGGGGCGTCGTCGCCGTGCCGCTGTGGGCGCTGTCGTTCACGCCGGCCACCATCGTCGCGACGCCGCTCTCGTTCGTCTGGACGTGGCTCTTCTTCGCTTACGAATATGTCTCGCGGTCACTCGTGCGACACGCTGTACAGCCGAAGAACCGCTTCGGGCCGATGTTTTCACACAAAGCCGTTTTCATCGGCTTCGGCGCGTCGGCGTGGCTGCTGTCGTTCATCCCGTTTCTCGCGCCGGTGCTGGTCGTGGCAGCCACGCGTTTGTATCTCTCGCTGGCCATCTACGACCGTGTGCCGTCTCTCTATACGCCTGAAGAGAAGAACCAGCTGAAGGTGACGTGAAATGCGCTTCTTGTATGTCATCGATCCCCTCGCCCTGTTGAACCCTGCCGGCGACACCACCATCTCTTTTTTGCGCGAGGCGAACCGCAAGGGCATCGAGACCTGGGTGTGCGAGCTGCAAGACCTCACCGGCAGCTCGACGGGGTCGACGACGGCAAGGGCGACGCAGCTGGCGATGACGACGTCGAATGAGGCGATGTTGTGGTTTGAGCGCAAGGCGCAGCAGACGCGCTCGCTCGACGAATTCGACATCGTCTGGATGCGCAAAGACCCGCCCGTCGACGACCTCTTTCTTTACGCCTGCATGCTGCTCGATCGCCACGACCGCAAAAAGACGTTGGTGTTGAACGATCCGTCGTCTCTTCGGGTGTGTCATGAAAAGCTGTGGGCCCTGCAGTTCACCGACGTGATTCCCCGGCAGATTGTGTCGTCGGACCGCGCGGCGCTCAAAGCCTTCTTTGACGCCGAGGGCAAGGCCGTCATCAAGCCCCTCGCCTTCATGGGTGGCATGGGTGTGATGGTCTTTGAAAAGACCGATAAGAACCTCAAGAGCGCCATCGATCTGCTTACTGGTGAAGGAAAGCGTCCGGCCATCGCACAACAGTATCTGCCCCGCGTCAAAGAGGGCGACAAGCGCGTCATCGTCATCGACGGCGACCCTGTCGCGGCGTTGCTGCGCGTGCCGCAGAGCGACGATGTGCGGGCCAACCTGCATGTTGGTGGTTCGGCCGCGAAGGGCGTTGTCGACGACGACGACCGGCGGATCTGTGCCCGCTTGAAGCCGCAGCTGTTGGCCCACGGCTTGTTCTTCGTCGGCCTCGACGTCATCGGCGGCGTCTTGACCGAGATCAACGTGACGTCGCCGACGGGGGTGCCGCACATCGACGTCCTCGACGCTCGCAGCGGCGACGACAGCGTCGCCGCCATCGTCGTCGCGCGCGCGTTGGCCAGGCTCGAGGTCGCGCGCCGCTGAGGCCCACCGCTCAGCCGAAGTCGACGCCGGTGAGCCTGGCCGAGAGCGACCACAAGCGGCCGGCGACGTCGACGTCTTGCGCTGACAGCGACGGCTGTGCGGCGCGCGAACGCGTGAAGTACGCGCCCGACGTCGACGCCACCGAGGGATCGACGGCGAGAAACACCGAGGTGGCGGCGCCGTCGTCGTGAGAGTCGGGCCCGTTCATGCCGAATCCCTCGGTCAGCAGCTTGGTCGAGACCACGCCGGGGTGCAGCGAGTTCGACGTGGTCGTCGATCCGGCGCGCGCGAGGCGTCGGGCGAGCTCGTTGCTGAACAACACGTTCATCAGCTTCGACTCGGCGTAGGCGCCGTAAGAGTCCCAGCCCTGTTGGATCTTGTGGTGCTCGAGGGCGTCGAAGTCGACCTTGCCGCGGGCGTGGGCCACTGAGCTGACGACGACGATGCGGCCTTGCGGGTGCTTCATCACGGTCGGCAGCAGCCGCAACACGAGCGAGAAGTGCGCGAGGTGGTTCACCGCCACCGTCGTCTCGTGCTGCTGCTTCGTCAGCGTCGGCGCTTTGGCGAAGACGCCGGCGTTGCAGACGACGACGTCGACTTCGCCGACGTCGGCGGCTTTGACGGCGTCGACGTCGGCGAGGTCAAAGACGACGCCTCTGACGGCTTTGACGTCTCTGACGGCGGCCTCGACTTTTTCGTTGGATCGGCCGTGGACGACGACGTCGTGGCCTTTTTTGGCGAGGGCCGCGGCGGTGACTTTGCCGATGCCGTCGGTGGCGCCGGTGACGAGGATGGTGCGCTTTTCCATATGGGCAGCGAGCTTAGACGACCGTCCCGGCGTGGCGCCGCTGTCGATCGCGGCGCGCGCGTTTGCCGCCGCGGCATCGTCGCCGGTTCAGGATGCGGCCGCGGCGCGGGCACCGCCGCTGCAATGACGCTTCGCAACTGGAGGACACCATGTTGCAGCCCCGACTCATGCTCACGTCGTCGTTGTTCTTGGCTCTCGTCGCCTGCGGCGGCGGCGGCGCGGCAAAGAACGCATCGAACAATCAAAGCGCCGCCCTCGACGAAGCAGACGATGACGACGACGACGACGCCGACCACGACGACGACGATGCCGACGAAGATGAAGGCAACGGCAACGGCAACGGCAACGGCAACGGCGACGGCAACGAGAAGATCACCATCTGCCATGCGACCCATTCCGCCACGAACCCGTACGTCGAGATCACCGTCAGCGTGAACGGCCTGAACGGCCACGGTGATCACGAAGGCGACATCATCCCCGCCCCCGTCGACGGCTGCCCCGGCGGCGGCGGCACCGAAGGCGAGGGCGAAGTCGTCGGTGAAGGCGAAGGCGAAGAAGGCGAAGGCGAAGGCGAAGAAGGCGAAGGCGAAGGCGAAGTCGTCGGCGAAGGCGAAGGCGAAGCCGTCGGCGAAGGCGAGGGCGAAGGCGAAGGCGAAGGCGAAGGCGAAGGCGAAGGCAACTGCCCGCCAGAGTGGATGGGCGACGACACCTGAGGCGTCGACGCAGACGCCGGGCGGGGCGCCTTGCAGTCCCGCCCGGCGATCGACAACATGGCGCACCATGACGACGACAACGCCACCCAAGACCTTCACCGGCACCGCCGGCTACCTCGCCTCGGCCGACCTGCAAGACGCCGTCAACGTCGCCGTCGCCCTCGAGAAACCGCTGCTGTTGAAGGGCGAGCCGGGCACCGGCAAAACGCGCCTCGCCGAAGCCGTCGCCGAAGGGCTCGGGCTGCCGCTGCTTGCGTGGAACGTCAAGTCGACGTCGAAGGCCAAAGACGGCTGCTACGTCTACGACACCATCGCCCGCTTGAACGACGCCCGCTTCGGCGACCGCGACATTCGCGACATCAAGCAGTACATCAAATTCGGTCCTCTCGGCCGGTCATTTGTGTCGAACGACCGCGTGGTGCTGCTCATCGACGAGATCGACAAGGCCGACCTCGAGTTCCCGAATGACCTGCTGCATGAGCTCGATCGCATGTCGTTTGTCGTCGACGAGACGGGCGAGACTCATGCGGCGAAGCAGCGCCCGGTGGTGATCATCACGTCGAACAACGAGAAAGAGCTGCCCGACGCGTTCTTGCGGCGTTGTGTGTTTCACTACATCGCGTTTCCTGATGAAACGCAGATGCGCGAGATCGTGAACGTGCACCACCCGAAGCTTGAAGAGAAGCTGTTGTCGACGGCGCTGACACGGTTTTATTGGCTGCGCAAGCAGCCCGACCTCAAGAAGCGTCCCAGCACCTCAGAGCTCATCGATTGGATTTCGGCGCTGCAGAAGACCGGTGTCAGCGTCGAGCGCCTCGAGAAAGACATTCCGTTCGTCGGCCTCTTGTTGAAGAAAGAGAGCGACGTGCAGCAGCTCGTCAACGTGAAGGACAGCACCCGCGGTCTGCGCATGTAAGCGTCTCAGGATGTAGCAAAAGATGTTTCTTCCGTTCTTTTACCAGCTGCGCGCCCACGGCATCAACGTCTCGCCGACAGAGTGGCTGTCGTTGGCGACGGCGATGGGGCGGGGCTTCGAGCGGGCGAACCTGTCGACCTTCTACAACTTGAGCCGCGCGCTGCTCGTGAAGCGCGAGGGCCAGTACGACGCCTTAGACCGCGCCTTCGCCGTCGCCTTTGACGGCGTCGAGGGCAAGGTCGACGTCACCGACGAATTGTTGCAGTGGCTCGAGCAGCCCATCGACATGCGCGAGCTCACCGATGAAGAGCGCGCGCTCTTGCAAAAGATGGACATCGAGTCGCTGCGCGCAGAGTTCCAGACGCGCCTGGCAGAGCAGAAGAAGCGCCACGACGGCGGCAACCGCTTCGTCGGCACTGGCGGCACGTCGCCGTTCGGCAACGGCGGCGAGAACCCCGCCGGCATCAAGGTCGGCGCCACCGGCGGCGGCGGCCGCAGCGCCGTCGGCAACGCCACCGAGCGCAAATTTCAAAACCTGCGCAGCGATCGTGTGCTCGACACGCGGCAGATGGGCGTGGCCCTGCGCAAGCTGCGCAAGCTCGCCCGCGACTTTGGCCCCGAAGAGCTCGACGTCGACGCCAGCATTCAGAAGAGCGCCCGCGAGGCCGAGATCGATCTGGTGTTCGCGCCGCCGAAGAAGAACCGCGTCAAGCTCTTGCTGCTGATGGACGTCGGCGGCTCGATGGATCCCTTCGCACACTTGTCAGAGACGTTGTTTTCGGCGGCGCACCAGGCCAGCCACTTCAACGCTTTCAAAAGCTACTATTTTCACAACTGCGTCTACGAAAAGCTCTACAGCAACATCGAGCGCTACGAGGGCGTCTTCACCCGCGACGTGCTCGGCACCATCGACAAGACGTGGTCGGTGGTCTTCGTCGGCGACGCGTGGATGTCGCCGTATGAGCTGACACAAGACAACAGCTACTTCTCGTTTTCACAATCCAAGGTCGCTGGCATCGATTGGCTGAAGCGCTTCGCCGAAAAGGCCAAGGCGACGGCGTGGTTGAACCCCGAGCCGCGGCGCATTTGGAACGCCCCGACGGTGAAGGCGATCCGCAACGTGCACCCGATGTTCGAGATGACCCTCGACGGCCTCGACCGCGCCGTCGATCACCTGCGCGGTGCCAAGCCGGTGCAGCCCGGCACCTGAGTCCGCCGGCCCGCAAATTCAGCGATTCGCGATGTGGGCTTCGCGGTACCGCGAGAGCACTTCGTAGACGACTTTGCGGCCGCGGTTGAGGCTACCCAATGGACGGTGAGACGTCAGCGCGTGCCACGGCGTGAAGCGCAGCTCGTCGCAGCGGGCCAGCAGGGCAGGGTCTTTGGTGTTTTGCGCCGGCACCACCAGGCGGGCAACTTTGACGAAGGGTGCGCGCGCTTCACTCCACACCACGCTGGCATCTTCGACGGGAAATTCTTCGTCAGTGGCGTTCTTCGGCCGCGCCTGCAGCAAGAAGTCGAAGCAGACGTCGTCGTCGGCGAGGGCTACGGCTGTGTGGTCGGCGAGGTAGTTCTTGCCCCACGCGTCTGGCCGGATCGTCGGCGCGGTGTTGTTGCGCAGCTTGCACGGCCGCAGCGACATCTTCGTGGCGACGTCGCCGACAGCGATGGGGGTCTGGCTCCAAAACTGCGTCTTGAGCGGGCTGGCGATGAGGTTTCGCTCGAGCACGAGGGGCGGCACCGCGTAGAGGTGCGTGAGGGCGAAGAAGGCTGAGACGAGGGGACCATCGCGGCGCGTCTTCATGGCGGCGCCGTAGTCGACGATCGAGCGCAGGGGGAACGCGGGGCGGTTGTTGAAGACGAAGTCCTGCGTGCCTCTCTCGTCGTCGACGACGAACGCGTTCTGTCCATCGAGCGGGGCGACGCCGAAGACCTTGAGGCCGACGCCCTTCAACGACGGGCTCCAATCGTC
The DNA here is from genome assembly GCA_031384945.1 of Deltaproteobacteria bacterium. GTDB lineage: Bacteria > Myxococcota > UBA727 > UBA727 > VGSZ01 > VGSZ01. The sequence goes on along the minus strand of JANNAY010000556.1, from coordinate 796 downwards.
ACCGCCGGGCAGGGGCTCTGACGTCGAGAAGCGCAGCACGGCGTCGTAGGCGGCGGCGTCGGCGAAGATGCCGGCCTTGAATTCGGCGGGGACGTCGGCGTCGACGACGAAGCGGGCGTTGGCGCAGCCGTGTTGTTTGGCGTGCACGTCGCGGGCGTCGATGCCTTGCTGGTGCTTGTTCTCGACCAGCTGCAAGAGCGTGCGGCGGGTGTCGTCGATGACCGCGTCTTCGTCGTCGACCTTCGCTTCCCCGAGGTCGGCGCGCAGCGGCAGGTCGAAGCCCTTGGCGTCGTAGCCCGCGGGCACGGCCACCACCGACTGGCAGGAGAGGCCCAACGCAACGAGGGGCGCGACGAGCGCGGTGACGAAGGAGCGCACAGCAGACATCCGAAGCCGAGCCTCTGCCAGATCGGCGACCGGGGTCACCCAGGACGCGCGGTTTGCGTCATGAGGTCACGCTTGCGCGCGAAAGCACGCAACGAAAACCACGCGCAAACCCCTGATTTCACAGCAGGAAGCCGCGGGCCCCGACCGAACCGTTGGCCCGCTCTTCGCGTAGAGACAGTGGGGAAACGGAGCGTGTTTGTGAAGAGCCGTGGATTCAGCCTCATCGAAGTCTCGGTCGTCGTCGTCATCATCGGCGTCGCTGGCGGTCTGGCCTTTCAGTCCGTCGCCAAGAGCATCCGCGGCGCGCGGGCCCGCAGCGAGCGCACCGCCGTCGTCCTCGAGCTCAAGGGACACAAGATGCACGCCGTCGAGCGGCTGCAGGGCCTCGTGGTCACGACGCCCGCCGCCG
>JANNAY010000520.1:0-2736 GCA_031384945.1 Deltaproteobacteria bacterium | reverse complement strand
GGGCGGGCAGATGTCGTCGTTCACGCTCGACGACTTTCGCAAGCCTGTTGCCGTCGACGACCCCCGCGTCGAAGACCTCTGCAGAAAAGACGAAGCCGGCGAATTCAGTCGAGAGCACTTCGCCGCGGAAGTCGGCAACCGCGAGCTGCATGGCCGCCTCCGCAACGTTGTTGAGATGGATCGCTCGCAGCTCGCAGACGTGGCGCGCTCTGCAGGCGTCGCGCACCGCACGGAGGATACGAAGCGCCTCGAGCGCGAGGGCCGCACCGTGCTCGAGCGCGACCCAGCTCTTTGTCAGCGCGTCGTCGAACGTCTTCTCGTGCCCGCGGTCGCCGAGCAGCTGCGCGACGTCGGGCAGATGCGGTTCTGGGCACTTGCCGTCGTCGACGACAGAAGAAATGGCTCGTGGTCACCGACCACGGACGTCCGCGTCGACGACAACGCCCAGCGGAGAGACACCTACCGCCAGGCTGTTGGCGTCGCGGCCGCCACGCTTGCCGCCGACGCTTGGGAGAACCACGAGCGGTCCTCGACCAGCGAAACGTCTCGACGAAACTCCGCGGCGTTCAACATCTGCCGGCTCGTCTGCGCCGACCTCCTCGACGAGGCGGCACAGCGGAAGGTCGGCTTCATCGAGAAGGTGCGCAACGCCGGCGACGACGAAGCGGCTCGCTTCCGTGCCGTGCTCCCCGAGGTCAAAGAGCGGCTCTGCCAGCTCGCCAACAACCCGCAGTTCGCGGAGCGCTACTTGCCCAAGCTCGACGCGTGAACGGCGGCGTTGTTGTTTCTCGTCGACGAACGACGCACTTGTCTCGTCTTCGGCGAACTCGTGTCGTCGTAGAGCACGCAGCGGTTCGTCGACAGCAGCGAGACGACCGCGCCTGAACGACGCTGCGTGCTCATCGTGGGAACACGATGACGAGGTGAACATGAAGATGAACGACTACAAGCTGATCACGGGGCTCTCGGTCCCGCCGACCAGCGCCATGCGCAAGCGAGGCGGCCAATTGCTGGCCGGTGACGACGACCAGGTCGCACACGCGGTAGCGGAGACGTTGAAAGTCTGGGACGACGACCCCGACGAGATCGACCGACGACTTTCGAAGAGACATTGAGGCCGCCGCGACGTCGAGCGCTTGCGCTCGACGTCGTCGGTGCGGTGTGGCACCGCGAGCACCGTGGCCCGCATGAACAAACAGCAGCGCAAGGCACTTCTCGACGTCGCCGCCGGCGCGAACGAACAGTGCGAGAACGACACGTTCGCCGAGACGATGACCAGCCGCCAAGACGCTGGCGCCGACGTCCCTGAACTCCTCGAGGTCGAGCACCGCCTCTTCAAGGCGAGCCGCGACGACAGCGACAGCTGACGGTCTGCGTTCCATCGACGGAAACGCCAGCGAGCGATCGCTGGCGTTTTTCGTTTAGGTGGCCCGTCCGGAACCACTGTACAAAAGGTCCCATTCTCATGATGAACCGCGCCAAACGCGCGAGGAGCGCCGTTCTCGGTCCGCGCCTCGGGAGCACCCTCTCCGAACAGCCTCAGGGCTCTGGTGCGACCACAGCGCGAATGGCGGGGTGCTTTTTCGAGGGTTGTCGTCGACAAGTTTACAGAATGGCGGATACCGAACATTCCGAATTGGCCCGGCTCTTGCCGAATCGTCGACGACAAGCGCGACGTCTCGGAAGAAAAAAACGCCGGCTCTCACCGGCGTTCGCCCAGTCATCAACCTAGGGGGAAGGAGTTTACTGACGCCCTGGGCGGCGGCCTGTCTGACACGTCGACGTCGCAGGTCAACCGGAGTGACGACGTCACTCAACGTCTTCGACGTGAGGCCGCTACTCCGTCAGCGTGAACGTTCCCGCAGGTCCGTCGTAGCTGAAGCGAAGGAACGACAACATGTCGCGGCCAATGAGTCCGTCGACGCCGTCATCGGCTGCGGGCATCGCCGTCAAGAACGCGTTGGAGAACTCCCTTGTCGTTCCATCGCTCAAGAGGAGGCGAAGCGTGACGACGTGAACGGCTCGCTTTTCAGCAGCGGAGAAGAGGCCGCCGACGACGAGAGTCGCCTCCGGCGTTGAGAGCAGGTCTGCAAGGACGCTGTCGGCAAGCATGCTGATGTCGGCGCCGGTGTCGACGAGAAGGCGCACAGGTCTTTGCGCCCCGGAGGACGCGATGACGACGGCGTCGAATTGCGGACCGGCTTCGAAGAGATCGCTCATGGAGTGCGACGAGCGCCGCCGATTCGATGAACACGCGGCACGGCAACTTCGCCGACGACGAAGCCGGAGAAGCGGTCCACGTTGTGGACGGCCCACTGATGCGCCTCTTCACGCGTGTTCGCAGTGTGCTTGACCGCGCCGTCGAGGAAGACGACCCAACGACCGAGCAGCTGCGGATCGTTCATGAGGCGCGGGAGCTCGGCGTCGAAGCGAGCCTGCTCTTGCCAAAAGCGAGCGCGCGCGCCTTCGACCTCCTCGACGGAGGGCATGCGTACAGGTGTCTCCGAGGTGGTCACAGTCGTCAGGGTAACACCTGACGACGACACAAGCATCGCAACTCCACGTCGTCGGCCCGCGGCCGCCGGCGGCGTCTGGGGTGACCCCTCCCCTTCGGGGGCCCTCCCCCAGAAGCGCGCCTCTGGCCGCTGTGGGCGCCGACGACGCGGAGTTGCTCACGCCCCCGCTCAACCACGACGACGACGCTGCGCTTCGTCGTCGAGCGTGCAGGAGAACCGG
>JANNAY010000518.1:0-3923 GCA_031384945.1 Deltaproteobacteria bacterium | reverse complement strand
GCCGTCACCGCCGAGGGCGTTGTGCCACGCCTGCACCAACACCTCGAGGTGCGCGCGCCGCTGCCGCGCGACGGGGTGGTCGACGTCGTAGAAGCTGACGACGCGCAGGGCGCCGGCGAGGGCGTTGGCGAGGTCGACGGCGGCGGCCCTGATGGCGTCGGGCCGGGCCTCAGTGCGGTCAGCGCGGACGTCGGGCAGCATCGAGAGCGGCGACGAAGTCGCGTCCAAAGCCGCGGTCCACGAGGGTGAGTTCCCAGACATCGATGCTCCCAAGGGCTTCCAGACCGCGAAACACCGTCTGCCCGGTGCGGCGGAACAACAAGACTGCGGCGCCGGCTTTGTCGCGGGCGACGACGAATTCTTCGACGTCGCGGGGCCACCAGTACGACGACAGCGCTGGCGGCAGCGTCGACGTCGACACCTGCAACGGCTGAAACGTCAGCCGCGCCGCCGTCGCCTGCTGCCACGCCTGCAGCGCGTCGCCCGTCAGCGCGGCGCCCGCGTTGTGAAACGTGAAGGTGTTGTCGGTCACGCGCGCGTCGACAGCTGTGTGCACGGCAAAGGCGTCATGCAGGCGCGGGCTCTGTCCAGCGGTGTGTCCCGCGGTGTGTCCAGCGGTGTGTGAAGCGGCGGTGCGTGCAGCGGCGCCCCGTTCGGCAGCGGCGCGTTCGACGACGCGGGCGGCGGCGACGTCGGCGCTGCGGCCGGTGCCGCGGGCGGCGGCGTTGAGCTGTTCGGCGATGGTCACCTTCCAATCGCCCACCTCGGGACCGCCGCAGGCGATGACGCTGGCCTCGCGTCCCCAGGTGACGAAGACGCCGGCTTCGAGGCCGAGGCCGATGGTCTTCGCCAACTTCTGCGCGCGTCCTTCGCGCAGGTCGCGCTGCTCTTGCAGCAACGTCGACCGCGCCGCCATCGACGTCGACTGCTTCGCCAGCGCCTGCTCGATGCGCTGCAGGTGCGCGTCGATCTCGTTGACGATGGCTTGTTCGGCGGGCGGCAGCGCTTGCGCAGCAGCGTTCAATTCGTCGGCGGCGTCGGCGAGCAAGCGGCGCACAAACGTGGCGAGCGAGAGCATCGACTCGATGTCGCCGCGGCAGGCGACGGCGTCACCCAACAGGTTGACGACGACGACGACGGCGCCGGGGGCGCGCGACAGCTGGGCGCAGCAGTTCAGGATCGGATCGTAGAAGCGCTCTTTGAGAAAGTCGGCCATCGACTCTTCGCGAATCGATGCCGTGCGCTTGGTGAAGTCCTTCATGTCGGCGAACAAGAAGGCTTCGTCGCGCGCGCGCGGCAGGCGAAACAACGGCTCGTCGTCGAGCGAGAAGTAGTAGGCGCGGCCGTCGTCTCTGGCGCGGGCGGCGTCGGCGTCGGCGACGGGACGCACCATGGCGAGCGCGCGTCCGGCTTGCTCGAGCGTGATCTCGTCGAAGGCGAGCAAGAGCGCGCCCGCGGCGGCGAGGTCGGCGCGTTCTTCGACGCTGCCGATGCGGGCGATGGCGGTGGCGTCGCCGGCGACGATGGCGGCGACGCTGTCGACGAGGCCCTGCAGGCGCGGCAGCGGCTCTTCGTGGGCGCGCGGGTGGCGCTGCAGCCGCGCGATCAGGCGCTCGGCGCCCAGCGGTGAAAACAGCGCATCGGCGAGCACGGCGCTCGATCCGGCGATGTCGCGCAGCTCGCTGCCCTGCGTCAGCGTCGACAGCAGCGCGAGGTCGCGCACGGCGTCGGCGACGATGGCGCGCGTCAGATCGCGTCGTCGCTGTGGCGTCGACAGCAGCTCCGCCGCCAGCTGCGCCCGCGTGGTGGCGAGGTCGAGCGTGCCGCCACCGCCCGCGCCGCTGCGATCGAACGACGCGCGCACGAGGTCGCGCGCGCGAGCGTGGGCCGCGGGCAGCGTGCGGTAGATGTTGCCCGGACGCGCGGTGACGGCGGCGGCCTGCCCCATCAGCGCCAGCGGCGAGCACGACGCAGCCAGCAACAAGCCGAGCCGCGCGGTGAGTCCGTCGCCGGCCGCTTCGACGGTGGCGGCGAGGGCGCGGTCGGCGAGGTGCCCGAGAAACGCGCCGAGGCCGAGAAAGCGCTCGCTCGCGCCGGCGTGGTGCAGCAGCACGTTGCGCAGCGACGAGAACAGCACTTGTTGAAACAGCGCCGCCGTTTCTTCGCCAGAGCCCGAGGCGCGGGCCTCGTCGAAGAAGCGCTCGTAGCAGCCGGTGACGGCGTCGAGAAAGGCGTCGGCGCCCTTCCAGCTGACGACGTCGATGGGGTCGATGTCGGCGTCGAGCTGCGCCAGCGCGATCGCTCTGCGCAACGCATCTCGATCGAGCTGCAGCGCGCCCGTCACCGGCACTGGCGTCGCCGGCGGCAGCAGCGCCGCCAGCCGATCGGCGAGATCGACGGCGAACACGATCGGCACCTGCGACCGCTGCGCGCTCTCACCCGTGCGCAGCCGCAGCTTCTCGGGGTGAAACGTCAAGAACCGCAGCGGCGCGATGCCGGTCTGCGCGCAGGCCCGCAGCACGTTCTCGTAGACCGACAGCCGCCACAGAACGCGCTCGCTCATCCGTGGCCCTGCGCGAGCATGCCGGCGGCGAACGCGACGATGAGCCCGACGACGACGAGGACGGGAACCGCCCACGCCGGCAGCTTCTTCGGCGCGCCGGGGGATGTCGGTTCCTCGGGCATCGTCGTCGACGACCTCTCCCCCCGGCCCCCTCCCCAGGCCGATTCGCGGGACGCGGGCCGCGGTCGCTCGCCAAGCCTCGCTGTGGGGAGGGGGAGGCCTGACTCATTTGCGTTTGCGTTTGCGTTCGCCGCATTCGTCGTCGTCGGCGAATTCGACGTCGACGCGGCCTGCGACGCCGGCTTCCACGCTCTGCCGTTTTGCGTGGCGGCCTGCGAGCGGTGACCCTCGGCGCGCTCGGACAGCGTCTCGACTTCACGCAGCTCATCGGCGCCGGTCACGCGCGCAAGACGAGAGAGGTCGGCCTCGTCGGGGCCGAAGACCTTGATGGATCGCCGCCACCACTGCGAGGCGAAGCGCGGGTTGCCGTCGGCGAAGCTGGCGTCGCCGAGCGAACGAAAGATTGCGCGCCGCTCGTCGAGGGGCACGCTCTCGGCGCGCTGCTCGTCGGCCTGGCGCGCGGGCGAGATGCTGCGCGTGAACGTGAAGCGCTGCCCGCGCCCCTCGAGCGCGGTGAGCACGGCGCGCGCGTCGCGTTGATCGGGGTCCAACGAGGTCGCGCGGAAGGCGGCGTAGGCAGCGGCGGCGGCGCGGTCGGCGACGGCCATCTCTTTGCGCGCAGCGCGGGCCCAGCCGCCGGCCTCGTCGACGACGGCGGCGGCGCCTGCGCCGGGAGCACCACCGACGAGGGCCGTCCAATGCGTGCGCAGCGCCGCGGCGCGCTCGAGCACCGGAGCGAGCGCTGCCAGCACGTCGGTGGCGGTGGCGTAGCGGTCGTCGGCGCGCAGCGACAACAAGCGGGCGACAACGACATCGACGACGAAGGCGGTGGCGGGCTCGACGTCGCCGACGGGCCTGACGTTACCGTTGATGACGTTGCCGAGGGTGGCCATCGGCGAATCACCGGTGAACGGATTTCGCCCGGTGATGAGCTCGTAGAGAATGACGCCCGTCGTGTAGAGGTCGGTGCGTCCGTCGATGGCGCCGGCGCTGGCCTGCTCGGGGCTCATGTACGCGGGCGTGCCGATGATGCGGTTGGTGCCGGTGAGCTTGGTGCCTTCGGCGACGCGGGCGATGCCGAAGTCGGCGATCTTGAGGGGCGCGTCGACGTCGACGCAGTCGATAAAAAAATTATAGGGCATTAGATAGCGGTGCACCACACCCAAACCGTGCGCCTGCTAGAAACCCCGCACCAAGTCAGCGAATAATAAGACAGCGAGCACCCGCGGCAGCATTACGC
>JANNAY010000398.1:0-4776 GCA_031384945.1 Deltaproteobacteria bacterium | reverse complement strand
CCATCTGCGTGAGGGCGTCGAGCACCACGCGGGTGGCGTCGAGGGTGCGCAGTCGATCTGACAGCACGCTGAGAAACTGCACACCGCGCACCTGCTCGCGAGAGATGTGCAGGATCTCGACGTGGCCGGCGTCGACGGCCGCGCGCAACGGCAGCCCGAGCGCGGCTGCGCTGGCGTAGAGCTGCTCGGCGCCTTCTTCGAGGGTGACGTAGAGCGAGCGCTCGCCGGCCTTTGCCCCTTCGAGCACGAACTGCAGCGCTGCCGTGGTCTTGCCGGCGCCCGCGCTGCCCGAGAGCAGCGTCACGCTGCGTCGCAAGAGCCCGCCGCCGATCTGCGCGTCGAGGCCCGGCACGCCAGCGGGCAAGCGCACGGCATCGAGCGCGACAGGCTCGGTGTCGATGTCGCGCGCGCCGGTGAAGCGCGGATAGACGGCGACGCCGCCGTGGCCGATCGACATGGTGTGTCGACCGAGCACGTGCGCCGTGTTTCGCAGCTTGTAGATCTCGATGTAGCGCTCGCGCTCCATCCCCTCGGCCACCGCGCTGAGCAGCACGACGCCGTCGACGACGGTCTCTTCAACACCGAAGCGGCTGACTTGCTCAGAGCCCGACGGGATGTCGGCGGCGAGCAGCGCGACCGCGCCCGACGCCTGCATGATGCTGCAGAGGTGAAAGATTTTTTCGCGGTTCGCCTGCGCGTCGGTCAGCTTGTGCAAGAAGACCGAGACCGAGTCGACGACGACGCGGGCGGCGCCGGCGGCTTGGATGCGATCGCGGATCATCGCGATGTTTTGTTCGACGGCGATGTCGGGCTGCCGCACGAAGACGATCTGCACCATGCCCGAGGCGACGAGCGACGCGAGGTCCCACCCGAGCCCCAGCGCGGTGGCCATCAAGCGCTCGGGCGTCTCTTCGAACGAGAAGAAAATGCCGCGCTCGCCGGCGAGAGCGCCCCTGTAGAGAAACTCGAGCGAGAACACCGTTTTGCCGGTGCCCGCCATGCCGCTCACCAGCAAGGTGGTGCCACGGGGAATGCCCTCGCCGATGAGCTCATCGACCTTGGCGACGCCGAACTTGCAGCGCGCCGGCGGCGACGACGATGACGGCGACGACGACGTTTTCGGCGCAGCATCGACGCGACCGGCGTAGAGGCCGATGCCGTCGGCGTTGATGGAAAAGGGCACCTCTTCTCGGCTGTGGTCGGTGCCCCGCAGCTTCCACGTGCGAAAGAACCGCTGGTTCTCGCCGTGCAGCTCGCGCTGGCTCATGTAGAAGAGGCCATCGACGATCGAGAACAGCGGGTTCGTCTCGATGTCGCCAGGGCCGTATTCGCCCAGCAGCAGCGCAGTCGCCTCCCACGCCATCAGGTTGATGGCCATCTCGTAGCCGAACTTTCGTTTCTGCTCGACGCTGGCGGCGAGGTCATCGAACACCTTGAAGCTGTCGACCACGACCAGCGAAGGCTTGACCAGCTTGAGATGCGACATCATCAGCGCCGCGGCCTCGTCGAGCCCGTCTTTGCGCAAGATGGTGCCGAGGTCGACGAACTGCACGCTCGACTCGAGCTGTTCGGCCCGAAAGAAGTGAAACTTTTTCAGGTAGCGAAGCGTCTTCGCCGTCGGCTCAGACAGCGTGTTGAACGACAGCACCCGCTCTGACGGCGATGCGTTCGCGAACGCGATCTGCTGCGCGAGGATCGTCTTGCCCGAGCCCGGCGGTCCGCTGATGACACTGACCGAGCCGCGGGGCAGCCCGCCTTGCAAGAGCGCGTCGAGGTGGCGCACGCCGGTCGAGACGCGAAGAGGTTCGTCGTTCATTCCGAATCTTTCAGGCTGGGCGGCCGCAGCCGCCCCAGTTGCAGCAGTGCAGGAGATGCGGCGCCATCAGCCACGTCAACAACCGACGCGCGCAACGCTTCGTGCAGCTCGATGGTCAGGATCTCAGCGGTGAGCGTGCCGATGATGGTGAGCAGCTCTGTGAGCACATGGCGTGTGCCCTGCTGCACCTCGTCAACCACCAACGCCGCGACTTGTCGTCGCAGCTCGTCACAGCGGACGGCGCCGTCGGGCATGATGCGGAGCAGAGAGAGAAATGGATAATCTTCGCTGCAGACATGAACGACACGGTCTGTGATCGCGCGAAGTGTGATCTCACCCAACGTTCGACTCACCTGGGCGTGCATCGCCAATAAGGCACGTTGAAATGCGTCGATGTACGCCGGACTGTCTATCGCGGGCGACAACATTCTGGCCCATTCATCAACAACAGCGACGTGATGTTTTGGATGAGCCATGGACAATTTGATTCCCTTGTCTCGTCGGGCGCGATCCGCGCTGGTTTCTTCTCTCTGCGGGTTCGGCTTCGAACGAATTCCATTCCGCGTCAAGTGTGCAGTTCTTGGGCATCGGGGCGGCAAGATCTGCAGAAGACGCCGAACATGCGTTCTTGGAATTCGCGTCGTGTTGTCCGTCTCGTGAATCATGTTTCTCTTCGTGCTTCTCTGGGCTTTAGCTCGCTCTGTCAGCAATGGGCGACGATTTGCAGGCTTCAGTGCCGCGATTTTGACATTCTTGGGTGTACAGCGCGTGCGCAAGTCGGGGGCGGTTTGTCGTCGCGGACCAGCAGGTCGTGTTCGCAAGTCCGTCGTCTGTGCCAAGCCGTCGGGTCCTGTGGCCGCGCAGAGCTCGCGGCGATCGCGGGCACACGGGCGTCGCCGCGATCCTTGCCGACGTCGGCTTCGACGACCTCAAGCTGTTTCGGCCCGAACCAAGCCGAAGCAGACGCAGAAGACGACGACGCTACTGCGGTGAGCCGCTGCGGACCCGCGGCAGCTCAATCGTGAAGACGCATCCATGTCCTGGGATGTCGCGAACGCTCACGCTGCCACCGTCTGCTTCGACGCCGCGCCGACAGATGGAGAGGCCGAGGCCGAGGCCTTCACGGTTGCCGCTGCGCTGCAGAAACGGTCGAAAGAGCTCGTCGGCCTTCCCGGCCGGAAGACCGCCGCATTCGTCCTCGACATCGAAGCGAACATGATCGGCGTCCGCAGAGGTCCGCAGCGTCACCTTTCCGCCCGGCGGCGTGAACTTGAAGGCGTTCTGCAAGAGGTTGGTGAGAGCCGCCGCAAGGATGGGGCGGTCTGCTCGCACCAGCACGTCAGCGGTGCTGCCGACGAAGGTGAGGGACTGGCTGTGAACGCTGGCGTCCATCGACGCTGTCACCTCAAGCTCTTGCATCAGCGCTGCGACGGGGATGTCTTCGGGGATCGATTTGCCAGATCGCAGGCGCACGTCGGCGAGGGAACGCGAGATGAGCGCGCCGAGGTTGCGAAGGCTGCGCTCGACGACGGCGCCGGTGCTGCCACCAACACCGACGCGCCCCGCCTTCAGGATGCCGAAGCCCAGCAGGGCGGCGTTGAGAGAATTGCGCAGCTCGTGAGCCAGCCCGTCAAGCCGTTCGAAGTCTGCTTCGAGCTTCTGCTCGTCGCGGCCGCGGTTGTATTCGGTGACGGCGCCAGCAATTGCGTCGTCAAGACAGCGGTTGAGGATGCGGAACTCGTTGGCCGTGATCGCCGCCTCTGTCTCAATGGCGAGCTCGGTGACCGCCTGGCAGACGTCGCCGTCGTCATGGACGACCTGGCCGATCGTGAAGCCCATCATCAACAGGTCGGCGCCGTGCGCGGCAGCGGCTCGGCTGATGGTGCCGTCGTCAGCACCCGCGATGCGCTGCAGCGTGACCACGAGTTGATCGAGGAAGAGCGGAATGCCGTTTCTCAACTCTTCGTCAGTTGCCCGCGGCGCTCGACGCACCTTCACCTTCGCCTGTGCCCGCTCGATGAGGAGGCCACGGTTCGCAATCAGGAATTCATGCAGCACTGAGCGCTCCCCCCACGGGTCACCGACCACGGTGCGGGGTAGCAGCAAGCCCGGAGCGACGGCGGTCATTCGCCTCGCTGCTCGGTGAGCGAACATCGGGATCTCGGATGCCGAACGTCTGCTACACCTCGCGCAACAAAAGCGCCACAGCAATACACTTATATTCCGCGATCGTCACAATTGCTGCTTACTCGCTTTGAGAAAGTCAATGGCTCAAGCTCGGGGATCGACGACGGGGCGAAGCACGCGGCACAACAGCTCTGTTGCGCAATCGTTCGGCGAACAGTCGCTTTTGTTGCACGGTGAGCACCGGCGATCTTCCCTGCCGACGGCCACGCTGCACAGCGAATAGAGCTCACGGTCGTCGCATGCGATGCGCGACCCGGGCTGCTTGCTCGTCGGGTTCGTACCAGCACGAACGAGGGCTCTTTCACCCAGCCCCATTCGAGGTCCACATGAGAAAACGAACAACCCTGCGGGGCATCCTGCTGATCATCGGCGCGCGGTCGCTCGCCGCCTGCACCGGCAGCAACGGCAGCAACGGCAACGACGGCAACGACGGCAGCGCGGGCGCCGACGGCGCTGACGGCGCTGACGGCGCCGACGGAGCGGACGGCGCGGACGGCGCGGACGGCGCGGTCTCTCTCGTCAACGTGACGCCACTCGATCCTGGCGCCGACTGTGCGCTCGGCGGCGTCCGCATCGAGTCCGGCGTCGACGTCGACGGCAATGGCGCCCTCGACGGCGCCGAAGTCACCGGCGACGAAGTCGTCTGCAACCAAGCAGCGAACGTGAACGAAGTGGGCAGCGGCACCATCGACGATCAAGCAGACGTCGACGGCCTCGAAGGCACCAACTCGATCACGGGCGACCTCACCGCCGATGGTGGCGCAGCCAACGCC
>JANNAY010000503.1:0-1711 GCA_031384945.1 Deltaproteobacteria bacterium | reverse complement strand
CGTGATCGGCAGCGGCGCCGTGTCTGCCGCGGGCGCTTCATCGACGCGCACAAAGGGCACGGAGCTGAGCTCGAGCAAGTCGCCGCGGTCTTCGTCGAAGCCGACAGCGCGCTTGGCGAGCTCTGCGAGGCGGGCGATGTCAGCGGGGCTGCGCGGGTTCTTCTCATCGATGACGACAGCGACGCTCAAGCGCGCCAGCCGCGGTGAGCGGTTGGTGCGGCGGGTGATTGTCGAGCTGACCTCCCACGTCTTTGTCGCCTCGGCCTTGATCTGCGACGAGGTCCGCTCTGCAGGCGGTGCGACGCCGGGGTCTTCGAGGGCGGCGTTGGCGGCAGCGCCCATGGCCATCTGCGCCACGCCGTTGCGGTCATTCTTGTCGTCGTTGCGCGTGCGCTCGCTCTTCAACACAGCGCGCTCGGGATCGAAGTCGCTCTTGATGACGCCTTCGTCAGCGTCGTCGAGGTCCGCGGTGACCCGGGCGACGACGGCGTTGTGCCCGACGCTGGGCTCGAGCACGGCGACGAGGCGCTCTTCGAGTGACTTTTCGAGCTTGCGCTGTGCGCTCATCAAACCGCCGCTCTCGCTGTCGCCCAACAATGCGCCGCTGTCGTCGACAACCGAAACTGCTTTCGGCGAGAGACCCGGCACCGCCGAGGCCACGAGGTTCTTCACGCCCATGAGCGCGGCTTCATCGAGCACACGACCGGAATGCAGCTTCAACATCACAGCGGCCTGGGCCTGCTTGTCGTCGTCTCGAAACAGTCCTTTCTTGGGCAGTGTGAGGTGCACGCGCGCTTCACGCACGGGCGCGAGAGACTGAATCGTGCGCGCGAGCTCGCCTTCGGTGGCGCGCTGCAGATTCACGCGTTGGGTGAACTCACTGACGCCAAGGTCGCTCTTGTCGAACAGCTCGAAGCCGACGCCGCCCTGGTGGGGCAGGCCCTGTCCGGCGAGCAGCAAGCGCGCGTCGTGCACTTTTGCTTCGGGCACCGCGATGGCTTCGCCGTTCGCTTCGACGCGAAACGGCACCCCGGCAGCTTTGAGCGCGTCGGCGCAGGCCGTGCTGTCGCCGGGGCTCAGCTGCGTGAACACGTACTCGAAGCGCCCGGCCGCCGACGTGATTTGCGCAGCCGTCGCGGCGCCGACGCCGACGACGATGGCGGCGACCAACATCGCCTTCGTCGCGAGGGGCAGGGCGAGCAGTCGCTTGGGCAGACTTTGCAGTTGGGCGAGCAGCGGTTCCATGGCGGTCCCTCGTCAAGATTCAGGCGCACACCTCAAATCGGCATGCGTGAGATTTCTTGATAGGCCTCGATGATCTTGTTGCGGCCCTTCATCAGCAGCCGCATCTCGATGTCCGCCTTCTCCAACGCCAACGCCGTCTCGTGCACGTTGCCTTGACCCGCGGCGAGCTTCTGGCTCTCCGCTTCTGCTGCGTCCTGCTGCGCTGAAACCTCGCTGACAAAGCTGGCCAGCTCGTCCGCGAACGACGCCGCAGCCGGCTGTTGCGGTTTCGCTTCTGAGATCTGCTCAGCGAGCTGTTGGAAGTCGATGCTGTTGCTGCCGACGCGCATGTGAGGTCCGGTGTGAGAGGTGGGACGCGGTCAGTTGTCCGCTAACGCAAGATGTCGAGGGCGCGCTGAATCATCGTCTTCGACGTGTCGAACGCGGTGGCGTTGGCCTCGTAGCCGCGCTGCGCCGACATCAGGTT
>JANNAY010000500.1:0-11448 GCA_031384945.1 Deltaproteobacteria bacterium | reverse complement strand
CTCTTGCCGAAGGCCAAGACCGGCGACGCGCTGCGCATCGTCATCGACGACGTCAGCGTGATTCAGGCGTTGGTGAGCGAGAAGAAAGAGCGCCCGCCGCGCAGCGGCAAGGCGAGCGACGTTTGCTACACGATCTACACGTCGGGCAGCACCGGCATGCCCAAGGGCGTCGTGCTGACCCACGAGGCCGTGGTGAACACGCTCGATTGGGTCAACCGCGAGTTTCACTTTGGTCCGTCAGACCGCCTGTTGTTTGTCACCAGCGTGTGCTTCGACTTGTCCGTGTTTGACGTCTTTGGATGCCTCGGCTCAGGCGGTTCGATTCGTGTTGCGACCTCGGCCGAGCTCAAAGATCCCGACGCGATGGTCAAGCGCATCACCGCGGGCGAGATCACGGTGTGGGACTCTGCCCCCGCTGCGCTCTCGCGCCTCATCCCGTTCTTGCCCGATCCGGCACAGGCGACGGCGACAGAGAAGCAGGCCTTGGCGAAGCTGCGGCTCGTGATGCAGTCCGGTGACTGGATCCCCACGGGCCTGCCCGACCAGCTGCGCGCCGTCTTTCCGAACGCGAAGCTCAAGAGCCTCGGCGGCGCCACCGAAGCCGCGATTTGGAGCAACTACTTTCACATTGAACGCGTCGATCCGCGCTGGACGAGCATTCCTTATGGCGCGCCGATTCAGAACTCTCATTACCATGTGCTCGATCGACGTTTGCAGCCCGTGCCCGACGGCGTCGCTGGCGACCTCTACATCGGCGGCACCTGCCTCGCCGCCGGCTACTTGCACCGCGACGAGCTGACGCGCGAGCGCTTCATCGACGACCCCTTCGCCACCGAGGCAGTTGTCACCGGCGCCGACCGCATGGGCCACGGCAAGCTCTACAAGACCGGCGACCTCGCCCGCTACTACGACGGCGACGTCGTTGGCGCCTTGACGGGCGAGCTCGAGTTTCTCGGACGCGCTGATTTTCAGGTGAAGATCCGCGGCTTCAGGGTCGAGCTCGGCGAAGTCGACGCCGTCGTCTTGAAGCTGCCCGGCGTGCGCGAAGTGCTCTCGACCGCGCGCACCGACGCCTCGAAGCAAAAGGTGCTCGTGACCTACGTGGTGCCCGAGAAGGGCGCCAAGGTCTCCGTCGACGACGTCAAAGCCTTCGTCGCCGCCAAGCTGCCCGAGTTCATGGTGCCGACCCACGTCGTGCTGTTGCCCGACGGCATGCCCGTCAGCGTGAACGGCAAGGTCGATCGCAAGGCGCTGCCGGATCCGCTGGCGGCGTCGTCGTCGAAGTCGACGAAGAAGCCGTCGACGTCGACGGAAGAGCAGCTGCTGCCCATCTGGCAAGAGGTGCTGGGCGTGCAGCAGCTCTCGGTCGACGACAACTTCTTCACCCTCGGCGGCCACTCGCTGCTGGCGACGTTGTTGGTGTCGCGCATTCAGCAGCGCCTCGACATCCGCGTGCCCCTGTCGCAGCTCTTCTCGTTCAACACCGTCGAGAAATTGGCCCGCGCCATCGATCAGGCCGACAGCCCGAAAGAGCCGACCGCGCCGTTCGTCGTGCCGGTGTCGACGTCATCGTTGATCGTGCTCAACGACAAGGGCACACAGACCCCCGTCTTCTTCATCGCTGGCATCGGCGGCCACGTCTTCACCTTCACGAGCCTCGCTGAGCTGTTGGGCGACGAGACGCCGACCTACGGATTTCGCGCCATCGGCTCTGAAGGCGGCGAGATCCCCAAAGACAAAGTCGAAGACATCGCCACCGCCTACTTGAAAGAGCTCGACGAGCGCGGCCTCGCCAGCAAGCCCATCGTCTTGTGCGGCTACTCGTTCGGCGGCTACGTCGCGTACGAATTGGCGCTGCGCCTCGAGGCGCGCGGCGTGAAGCCCGAGCTGTTGGTCTTCTTCGACGTGCTCTCGCCGGGGTATCCGCGCCGCTTGCCGTTGCATGAACGCGCGCTGCTGCACGCCGAAGAATTCTTGAAGCGCGACCTCGGCGGCAAGCGCGCCTACGTCGACGAGCGCGTCGGCAACATCCGGCGCCGCGTGCTGTTGAAGCTCGGACGCGCCGGCGACCTTGCCGGTGACGCCGACGTCGGCGCTGGCGTCTTTGATGAGTCGCGGCAGCGCGAGATGCGCGCCTTGTGGGGCGCCACCGCGCTGGCGCAGGTGCAGTACCGGCCGACGGCGACGACGACGACGCCGGCGCTGCTGCTAAAGGCGGGCACGCCCTTCGATTGGCCGGCGACCAAATTCGACGACCCCGTGCACGGCTGGCGCGACTGGGTCAAAGGACCGATCTCTGTCGTCACCGTCGATGGTGCGCACTTGCAGCTCTTCGAGGGCAAGAACCCAGCCGCGATGGCCACGGCGATCACGCGCGCGCTCACTGGCGCTTCGCGCGCGCACGGCCGCCCCCGGTGACGCCGACACGCGCCACCGCGTTGTTGTTGTTGTGTGTGAGCTGCGCGTCGACGCCCGACGCCCGCACCTCGCTGTCGCCGTGCGCGCAGGCGCGCCTGGCCCGCGAATTCACCAGCGTCGCCTCGTTCGCCGGCTGCTACGTCATCGACACAGGGCCGGTCGCTCTGCAGCACGTCGGCGTCGTCGTGCTCACCCAGATCGCCCAAGACCACCTCGACGACGAGCCACCGAAGTACGCGATGGCGACGACGCAGCCGCTGTTTTCGACGCCGAAGTCGCTGCGTGAGCAGGCGCGGGCGCCGGTGACGACGTCGTGGGAGCAGCTGTCGGCGTCGCACGCGCGCCTCGTGTGGCTGAAGGGCATCCGCGGCGTCGAAGCCTGCGTCGAAGCCTCTGCCGACAAAGACGTCCTCGAAGGCAGCGTCGTCGTCGTCGATGACAAAGCGCCGTATGCGCATCCGGCGGGGCCGGTGCGGCTGGTGCGCACCAGTTGCCCGCAGTGACCGGCGTCGTTGCGGTCACGTCGACGTCGTTGCAAGAGCGGCGTCCCATGCACGCCGCCGTCGTTTTTTTCTGCGCCATCGTCGTCGTCGCTGCCGACGTCGCGCGCGCCGCCGACCCGGCGACCGCACCTGCGCCCGCGTCGCGCGCTGAGCGCATCCTCGTCGTCGACATCAGCGGCGACGTGCTCACGCCGCAAGAGGCCAGCTTGTTTGGCGATGCCGTCGCGAAAGAGCTCGAGCGGCGCACGCGCGCCGAGGTGCTGTCGAGCGCCGACGTGCGGCGCGTCGCCGACACCGCCGCCGATCGGCAGAACGCCGATTGCTCGTCGACGGCCTGTCTCGCCGAGCTCGGCGCCGCGATGGGCGCGAACCGCGTCTTGCACGCCACCGTGGCCAAGCTGGGCGCGCGGCTGGTGCTGAACCTCACGCTCATCGAGCCCGCCGCGGCCAAGACCCTCGGCCGCGCCACCACCCGCGCTGACGACGTCGAGAAGCTCTTCGATACGGTCCCCGCCGCGGTGGCCGAGATGTTGTCGGGTGTGCCGTCGGCGTCTTCGTCTTCGACCGCTTCGTCGTCATCGTCGTCGCCAGAGCAAGCGCCCTACGTCTGGTCGGCGGCCCGCACAGGCTCGAGCGGCGGGGTCGCGAGCGCGGCGGGTACGCCGAACTTCAGCTCAAGCGCCCTGGCTGCGGCGGTCCTCGCGCTCACCGGTGGCGTCTGCATCGCCTACGACGTCCTCGCCCCCGGCAGCGCCGACAACCGCGTCGGCCTCGACGACTTCGTTGGACCCATCGGCTACGTCTCCGCCGCCGCTGCCGTCAGCGTCTTCGTCTTCAGCGGCAGCGACGACGTCGACGCCGGTACCGTCGACGCAGGCCGCGTGGCCGTCGGCCGCGAAGAACCCGATGGAGGATCGCCATGATCGCCGTGCGCGTGGCCAACGTCGCTGTCGTCGTCGTGCTCACGGGCTGCGGGCTGCTCGACGGCACTGGCGTGTTCAACGATCCGCTGCACGGCGACGTCGTCGGCTGCATCGATGGCCTCGGTTTTCCGCACCGCCGCTGCGTCTGCTCGATCGAGCCCGTCGACATCGACGTAGAGGTCTTCGAGTGCAGCAGCGACGACGAGCCGGGCCAGTGCTGCCTCGGCAAACGCTCGAGCACCGCGGCGGCGTCGTGCACCTGTACGTTCGACCTCGGCGACGGCGAGTTGGGCGGACCGGAGGCGGCGCCCGCGTGCGCCGACGACGAAGAGATCGTGCCGAGCTGCATCGACCTCGAGGTCAAAGACTTCTTCGAGTGAGCCCGCGTCTTGGCGCGCTAGCGTCCCGCGCATGACGCACGCCGAAGCCCGCTCACCCCTGACCGTGCCCGCTGTCGTCGTCGGCACGCTGCTGCCGCTCATCGCCCTCGTCGTCGTCTTCGGCCTCGACGGCCACCCGATTCGGTTTTTGCAAGAGTGCGGCGCCTGGGGCTACGCGATCATCTTCGCGGTCGTCGTCTTCGGTCTCGGATCGCCGGCGTTGGCGGGCTTCACGCGCACACCGAGCGCCATCTGGGCCGGCACCGCCGCCGTCCCCGTCGTCGCCGGCGTCCTCGGCGTCGTCGTCAGCGCCGCCAACGTCAAGGCCGCCATCGCCAACGTCAACTTCGCCGACCGCCTCGTCATCGCCGCCACAGGCACCGGCGAAGTCGCTGGCATCTTCGTCTTGGCCTGCGTCGTCGGCGGCGCCTGCGTCGCCGCCGTCGGCACCGTCGCTGTCGTCAAACACGCCGGACCGGGCGGCGGACTCGTCGTCGGCGCCGGCGCCGTGGCTTTCGTGCTCGGCATGCGCTGGCTGTTCTTGAGAAACGGACTCTCCGCCGTCGGCATGCTCTCGCCCGCTGACCGCGCGACGGTGCTGGCGTCGTCGATCCAAGAAGCGCAGCTGCTCTCGTTCGTGCTCATCGGCGTCAGCGTCGTCGCCGTCGTCGCCGCGCTGGCGCTCGGCATCACCCGCAAACAGGCGATGAGCGTCGCCGGCAACGCGGGCCTCGCGGTGGTCGCCGTCGTCGTCGCCGCCTGCGCCGCCGGTGGACACCTCGCGCTCAACGGCATGACCGCGATGCCCGCGCCGTTTCCGCCGGGGCGGCAGCTCGTGCAGTTTCCCAGCGGCGCCGACTTCGGTCCGCCTCCCGGTCACGTCATCAACCGCGGCAAGGTCGTCGACGATGTCAGTGGCGACCCCTCATCCTTCGCCCTCGACGTCACAGCCACGAGCGCCGACGTCCGCGCCGCCCTGCCCCACGGGCCGACCGACCCCGACCCTGCCTACGACCGCGCGCGGCTCTACCTCGTCGGCCCGTCGTCGTTCTCGCCGCCGCCCGACGTCGCCATCCCCGCGGTCTTTGCAGGACTGTTGCGCTTGCCCATCGGCGTCGAGGTCGGCGTCTTTCACGGCGACGACGTGGTGGCGGTCGCTGTCGTGGGCGGCGTCGATCCCTCGCCCCTCCGTGCTGCCACGCGCGTCCCCGTCGTCGTCGTCGGCAAAGACGAGCTGAAGTTCGACTACGGCCCCGTCGCCGTCGTCTTCGCCAACGACCTCAGCGGCGCCGACTTCGCAAAAGCGCTCACGGCGATCGCGGCAGCGCAGCACGATGGTCACCCGTTGCTGGTGCTACGCTCAGAGCCATGACGACGACGCGGGGCCTCGGGTCCACCACCAGCTACAACGGCGGCAGCGCCCGGTGGGAGGGGCTCGAGGATCGCCAAAAGACGGTGAACCTGCGCGACCTGCCGCAAGAGTCGCAGGCGGTGCACGAGCTGCTCAAACAGCTGAAGCTCATCGACGCCAAGGGCCGCACCAAGATCATCGAGCGGGCCGGTGCCAAAGAGCCGGTGACGCAAGCGGGGCTCAAAGCCATCGCCGACCTCTACGCCCGGCTCGACATGCCGCTCACGCAAGGCGGCGTGAACAAATTCAAGGCCGAGCGCGGGCTCGGCACCGGGCCGAACCTCGCCGGCAACGTCGCCAAGGCCTACGCCCGCGCCGTCGACGGCGGCGAGGTCTTGTTCCGCGTGTCGGCCGAAGACGAGCAGAACCTGCGGCCCGCCGACAAGGCGTGCCTGACGTTCTTGCGCGCGTGGTCGCGCACCCCGCGCTGCGCCGAGCACCTCGGACGGCTGAAAGAGGCGCTCAACCTCGGCAACCCCGAGGTCAGCGCCGACGCCACCGCCCTCGCCAACGAGTACGTCGGCGCGTCGACCGTGCGCGAGGTGTCAAAGGCCAGCAGCATGAACCACTGCGACCTGACGCCCGAAGGCATGCTGCAGCTCGCCGACAAGGTCGAAGCGCACAACGCAAAGACAGGCACCAGCGCTATCGGCAAAGTGGCCGCGGCGACACCAGCGACGGCGCCGCCGGGGCAGAAGACACCCGCGTCGACGGCGACGACGCTGCCGCCGCGCTTCGCGGGTTCGATCCCGGCGCAGCGGATGCAGCAGGCGCGGTCGACGCCAGCGGGCGATCCGACGACGGCGACGACGCTGACGCGGCCGCAGAAGACGACGCTGCCGGCGCAGGATGTGGCGACGACGCCGACCTTGACGCGTCCGCCGGCGCGCACGGTGCCTGCGTCTGACCCGGTGACGACGCCGGTCACGCGCACCGGCCTGAAGAAGTAGCCGCGGCACCGCGCATTCACTGCCTGCTGCGTCGGCGGCGTCGCATTCGAATCTTGTTGCTCCGTCGTCGGGGACAGCGGTTCGTCTCGCGTTTTGCCGTGTGGTGAAAACGCAGGCCGAGGCGCTTTTGTGGCTCGCGGAGGCGAATCAGCGTCGGCGCTTGCGATTTTCTGGCGCGTCGTGAGAACACAGACCCATATGCAGAGCAAGGCGAAGAAGAAGTCGTCGTCGTCAAAGAAGCAGTCGGGCCTGTTGGCTGAGGCCAGCCGACTCCAGAAGGGCGGCAAGGTTCACAAGATCTTCGTGCTCGACACCAACGTGCTGCTGCACGACCCGCGCGCCATGTACTCGTTCGACGACAACGACGTCGTCATCCCGATCTACGTCATCGAAGAGATCGACACCTTCAAGAAAGACCTCAGCGAGCTCGGGCGCAACGCGCGTCAGGTGAGCCGCTACCTCGACCAGCTGCGCCAAGACGGCAGCCTCGCCATGGGCGTCAAGCTTGACCAGGGCGGCACGCTGCGCGTGGCGACGACGCATCTGGCGTTGCCCGAAGAGGTCTCGATGGACCGCGGGCAAGACAGCAAGATCATGGCGGTGGCCCTTGAGCTGACCATGCAGCACAAGCGCAGCCCGTCGAACCGCGTCATCTTCATCACCAAAGACACGAACCTGCGCATTCGCGCCGACGCCATCGGCATCTACACCGAAGACTTCGAAGCCGAGCACGTCGCCATCGACGAGCTCTACAAGGGTTGGCAAGAGGTCGAGGTCGAAGGCGCCCTCGTCGACAAATTCTACGCCGACGGCTCGCTCACGCTGGCCGACCCGTATTACGGGCCCAACGAGTACGTGATCCTCAAAGACAAAGAGAAGCCGACGCGCACGGCCCTCGGCCGCGCCAGGCTCGACGAGACCACCAACGGCACGCGGCTCACGCCCCTCGATCCCTACAAGGCGGGTGTGTGGGGCATTCGGCCGAAGAACCGCGAGCAGCACTTCGCCCTCGACGCGCTGCTCGATGACAACATCAAGCTCGTCACGCTCGTCGGCAAGGCCGGCTCGGGCAAGACGCTGCTCGCCATCGCCGCCGGCCTCACCAAGGTCACCGACCAGAACATCTTTCAGCGCTTGCTGGTGTCGCGCCCCATCTTTCCGATGGGCAAAGACCTCGGCTACCTGCCCGGCGACGTCGAAGAGAAGCTCAACCCGTGGATGCAGCCCATCTTCGACAACGTCGAGTTCCTCATGGGGCTCACCCAGAAAGAGAAGAAGCGCGGCCGCTCGCACAAAGAGCTGATCGATCTTGGCATCATCCAGATCGAGCCTTTGACTTACATTCGTGGTCGTTCGATCCCGGCGCAATACATGATTGTTGATGAGGCGCAAAACCTCACACCCCACGAGGTGAAGACGATTGTTTCTCGCGCTGGCGAAGGCACCAAGATTGTATTGACGGGCGATCCCTACCAGATCGACAATCCGTATGTTGATCAGACCAACAACGGCTTGGTTCACGTGGTCAACCGCTTCCGCAGCGAGAAGATCGCCGCGCACATCGTGTTGTCGAAGGGCGAGCGGTCAGAGCTCGCAGAGATCGCCGCGAACCTGCTGTGAAGGGACCGAGGCGGTGAGACCGTGGGCTACTTCGAGGCCTATGATCCGGCGCAGGGCGTGAGCGTCTGGCTGGTCACGGGTGCAGCGGGTCCCGCCGACTGGCAGCAAAACATCGACACCATGTTGCGCCTCGACCGCGAGGGCTGCACGGCGACGGTGCTCATCGCCGACGCCGACGCGCGGCCGCCCGACGCGGCGTGGCGCAAGCGCATCGCCGCGACCGCCAGCGGGCTGAAAGCGCGCAAGGCCTTTGCGTTGGTCACCGTTTCGCTGCCGATGCGCGGTGCGCTGACGGCGCTCAACTGGTTTCGACCCTTCAAGGTGCCGACGCGCGCCTTCGCCACCGTCGACGAGGCCACCGACTTTGTCGCCGCTCACACTGGCGTGCGTACCGATTTGTCGCGGCTCGTTGACGACGTGCGCGCACAGGCCACCATCGACGCGGTGAAGAAGACATGAGCGGAGCACCGATGAGCTGGAGCCTCGAGCAGCTGGAGCGTGAGATCGACGACGTGCGGGCGCGCATCAACCGCCACCGCAAAGAGCTCGCCTCGTACTTCATCAACCGCCAGACCGAGGTCGACCTGATGACCGTCTGCGCGACGGCGCAAGAGCCGCTGCTCTTCGTCGGTCCGCCCGGCACCGCCAAGTCTGACCTCGTCGTCAAATGGGTCGAGTCGGTCGGCCTCAACGAAGGCGACTACTTCGAGTACATGCTGACCAAGTTCACCGAGCCGTCAGAGATCCTCGGTCCGATCGATATTGATTTGCTGAAGCAGGGCCGTTTCATTCGTCGCACGAAGGGCAAGCTGCCTGAGTGCCGCGTCGGGTTTCTCGACGAGATCTTCAAGTCGAACTCGGCGATCTTGAACTTGCTGCTCACCATCTTGAACGAGCGCAAGTACTACCAGGACGGCGAACCCATCCCGGTCAAATTACAGGTGCTGTTCGCCGCCACCAACGACATCCCCGACCAGAGCGAGCTCGACGCCATGAGCGATCGCTTCATCTTGAAGGTCGAGACAAAGGCGGTGAAAGACACCCACTTCGCCGAGCTCATCGACGCCGGCATGCGCAACGACTCGCTCAAGGCCACCGGGCAGAAGCCCTGGGTGCGCGGCACCGTCAGCCTCGAGGACTACCAGAAGGCCCGCCGTTGGCTCGACCTCGTCTTCGCCAAAGAGGGCGGCGATCTCGCCGACGGCAAGCCGCCGCGGCGCGACATCTTGTTTCCGCCTCGGGCGTTTGCTGAGCTGCGGCGGGTGGTGCGCGCCCTCGAGACCGAAGACAAGATTCTCGTGTCAGACCGCAAGCTCATTAAGCTTTATAAATTGATCCGCACGCGGGCATTCTTGTTTCATGGCGGGGCGGTCGACACGCCTGACCTGAAGCTTTGCGGATACATTGGAAACCGGCGGCACGAAGTTCCTGCCGTACAAGCGAAAGTCGCGACCCTGCTGGGTCTGGCCGAACGCTGATGCGCCGCCTGCTCCTCGCGTCGCTCTCGGTGTGGCTGGCGGCGTCGGCGTGCCTGCTGCTGCGCGATCGTCCTGGGCTCGCCGGCCGCGCCTGCGACGACGACGACGAATGCGGCGACCTCGCCTGCGTTGGCGGCGTGTGCGGCGTCGGCGCCGAAGGCGAAGGCGACGCCGGTGAAGGCGAAGGCGACGTCGGCGAAGGCGAAGGCGAAGGCGCAGAAGGCGAAGGCGAAGGCGGAGAACACGGCGCGGACGACTGCAGCCAGTCCTTCATCTCGGCGATGGCCCCGGGCGTCTTTGCCGTCGCCGGCGTTAGGGCCGATTTTGGCGGCGTGCTTCCCTTCGAGCTGAAGGCCATCGCTGTCAGCGCTGGAGACGTCTTTGTCTTGGCCGGCGAAACCGTGATGGAGCGGAGCGACCTCGGTCCGTTCCCTGCGCTGACGGCTGATGCAACGCCATCGTCGGTGGCGCCGTCAACGTTCGGCGGGGGCTCGACGCCGTCGCGAATCCTCGCGCCATACAACGATGGTTTTTTGACAGCTGAGTGCCGCACAAACGGGTGCGGCATCAACAACCAGTCGCTGTCGGGCACCTCGCGCAACGTCACATCGGTCGGGCTCGTCGACGTCGTCGGTCGGCGTGACCGCAACCGCTTCTACGCCGCTTGTGACGCGCTCTCCGGTGTCCCAGACGTAGAGCGCGCCGGCGTGGTGGCGATGGACTTTCCCAACGGCGGTGCCAACCCGCGCCAGCTCGTCGCCCTCGCTGCCGACGAAGCACCGGGACCCCTCGCCATCGTCGATGATGAGATCCTCGTGTTCTCGGCGCGGACGCCAGCGGCCGTCACGCTTCTCGCGTTGACCGTCGCCGAGGCGGACGCCGCCTACGACAACTTCGCCCTGGTCGGCAGCGGCGGCGCCGACTTCGTCTTCAGCGTCGACCGCACCGACAATCGCGACGTCGTTCGCGTCATCGGCGTCGCCGGTGGCGTCGTCGTCGTCCTCCAAGACCGCACCGGCGGCTTTCCCAACATCGACAACGTCGTCTTCGTCAGCCTCACCGCCAGCGGCGCGCGCGTCACCGCCGGCGAGCCTGTGACCGTCGTCAGAAATCTCACGCAGCAGATCGACGACGTCGTCCGCTTCGACGACGACTCGCTGCTCGTGTTTGGCACCACCACCGCGGGCGCCTGCCTCGAGCGGGTGTCGCTGCCATGATCGCCTCGCTGCTGTTGTGCGTCGTCGCCGTCGCCGCGCCGACGAAGACCGAGATGGCCGCGCTGACGCAGGTGCTGGCGAGCACAGCCGCGCGCCGCGAGCTGATCGACGTCGTCACCACCGAAGACCTGCGCAAGGCCGCCGACCTCGAGGCCGACAAACAGCTGGCCGGCTGCACCACCGACAGCGACAGCTGTCTGGCAGAGCTCGCCGCTGCCCTCGACGCCGGCGTGGTCGTCTACGGCAGCGTCTCGCCGCTCGGCGACGAGCTCGTCGTCAGCTTGACCGCGTTCGACGCCGCGCACGCCCGCGCCATCGACCGGGTGAGCAAGCGCATCGACGACATCTCGCGCGCCGCGCCCACCATCGAGCGCATCGGCGGCAAGCTGCTCGACGAGGCCCTCGCCGATCAACAGACCACGGCGAGCAAGCGGTTGCGCCTGCTGGTGCTCGACCTCACCGTCGCTGGCGCCGGCAGCTCCGGCAGCGCTGACGACGTCGCTGAGCCCGGTCCGCCGTTGTTGGCCGCCGGCGTCGTCACCGGCGGC
>JANNAY010000490.1:0-2445 GCA_031384945.1 Deltaproteobacteria bacterium | reverse complement strand
CCCGTCACGCCGGGACAGGAAAAGGCCTGAACCCTCTCCAGCGACGGACATTGTGCCAGCGGCGAGAGATCGCGTACGTGGCTGGCGGCGACGTCGACGACGCGCAGCTGACGCAGCCCCGACAGCGGCGCCAACGACGACGCCGCGGTGTGCGACGCCGTCAACTTCTGCAGCGACGATGCAGACGACAGCGGCGCCAACGACGACACCGACGACCGCGCGCAGTCGAGCTGGCGCAAGGCGGCCGCTGGCACCGGCGTCAAGTCGGCGACAGCGGTGTGGGAGACGTCGAGGTGGTCGAGATGGTCGAGGCCTTTCAGTGGCGCGAGGTCGGTGACTTGCGTGTGGCACAGGCGCAGAAAGCGCAGCCGCGTGAGGCCGGCGACGCCGTCGATCTCTTGAAGGGCCGTGTTCTTGTCGAGGTTGAGCCAGTCGCAGCGGGCGAACGCGGTGAGGGGCGCGCTGCTGTCGAGGCCAGCTTGGTCGAAGTGCAGGGCGTCTTCACGCAGGACCTTGGCGATGTGGCGCGGCGCCGGTTCATCTCTGGTGGACGGTGCCTTCTTGGTCTTCTTGTCGTCGTCATTGGCAGCGCCCCGCACCAGTTTCGCGGCCTTGAGGCGCCAGGCGCCGCGCAGACCGCGCCACCAGCCGACCACCGCGGCTTCGTCGACCGCGGCGTCGTCGGCGTCGCCCCAGCCGATCGCGACGTCGGGGCGGGCTTTCTTGAACGCAACGAGGTCGTCCGCGTCGTCGACGCCTTCGATGCGCTCCAGCAGCGGGAGATGGACGAGGGCCATCAGGCCCGTCGGCGTCTCGCCGTGGTCGACGTTGACTTTCTTGAGGTGGCGCAAGCCCGCGAGGGGCCGGAGGTCGGTGACCTTGCTGGAGTAGATGCACAGCTCCGACAGCCGCGGCGCGCCTTTCACCAGCGGCCCGCCGTCGCTGATGGCGACGTCGGTGGCCCGCAGGTCCTCGAGGGCCGGCAGGTCGAGCCCTGCGAAGCTCGTGATCTGGGTGCGTGAGATGTCGATGTCTTTGAGGCGCAGGTGCCCGGAGAGGGGCGACAGGGACGTCACCGGGTTCCCCTCGATGTTCAGCCGCTCGAGGAAGGGCAGGTCGGCGGCGGCGCTGATGTCGACGACAGCGTTGTCTTCGACGTCGAGGCTGGTGGCGCGCCGGAAGATGCGGAACGGCTCTAGCGAGGTGAGCGCTGCCCCGCGGATCTCGATGCTGGTCAGGCGCGACAACACGTCGACTTCATCGTCGCTCAGCGGCAGCTCCATCTGCGCCGTCTCGCGGCGTTTGAGGTAGCGCCGGGCCAGTCGTTCGCGCAGAGGTGGCGTCTGCCCGGCCCACCAGCGGTGCCAGGCGGTGCGCTCGTCGTCACGGAGCAGCGGCGGCGGGGCGGCGAGCCAGGCGACGATGCCGTTGGCGAAGGCTGCATCGGCGGCAGCGCCTTCTTTGATGAGGTCGTTGATGTCGCCGACGGCTTCGTCGATGCGGGCGCGTTCTTCTTCGCGGCTGGCCTGCCAGATCTGGTGATAGGCGAGCAGCGCGTCGTCGTTCGAGCCCTTCCGCAGATAGCCGAGCCCCAGGTAGTTGCGCAGGTGGAACCACGTGTATCCGCCACCCAGGTTCCACACGTGCTTGCGCGCCTCTTCAGCGCGGGCGATCATGCGGTCGACATCTTTGAAGTGGTTGAGATCGAGGTCGCACAGGTTTAAAATCGCAGTCTTGTCGCCCAGAAACTGGGCTTTTTCATACAATGTGACGGCGCGGTGCTTGAGCGCTTCA
The DNA here is from genome assembly GCA_031384945.1 of Deltaproteobacteria bacterium. Classification (GTDB taxonomy): domain Bacteria; phylum Myxococcota; class UBA727; order UBA727; family VGSZ01; genus VGSZ01. The sequence continues at coordinate 651 of JANNAY010000490.1, read as the reverse complement.
TCCACCGGACCCTCGTCCCGCTCGCCAGCGAGATGCGAGGCGCAGATGCCCATCAGGTTGGCGATGCCCCCCGGATAGCCATCGTGATCGTCGATGCCACGGGGCCTGGCGGTCGGCAGCTTCGCCTCCCACGGCGACAGCAGCTCCAGCGCCTGCTCGTACTCCTCCTTGTCGATCAGGGACTTGGCTTTCTTGTAGATCTGACCCATCTTTTCGAGCGCACTGACTTCGTTTTTTGGAAGTAGATTTTCCAAGAATTGAGCAAACGACTCTGCGTGCAGCTGATAGCCGCTCTCGTAGTCGAAATAGTGGACAGGCCATCCCGCACTGACGGTGTCGACGGCGACGAAGCAGGTTTGCTCGGCGCCGACGGCGGCCAGCGGCACCCAGGTCGGCTTCTTGCCGGCCACATGCTCGGCGTAGTCGAGGAACATCTCGAGCTCGCTTGCATGCCAGCGCAGTTTGAAGCGCGTGGCCATCCCGCATTGCGGCAGCCCGTGCAGCTGGTGGTCGGCGTAAGACGCGCACTCATCGTCGAAGAAGCGCTGCAGGCGATCGGGCAGCGGACTGCTCCAGCGGGCGGCGACGTCGGCCGCCGACTTCCCCTTCTTCGGCGCCGCCTTCTTCGCGGCCTTCTTCGCAGGCGCCTTC
>JANNAY010000475.1:0-4847 GCA_031384945.1 Deltaproteobacteria bacterium | reverse complement strand
CGAGGCGGGCCTTGATCTCGTCGAACGGGGGCAGCTTGTGCAGCGCCTGCACCTTCCAAAACTTCAGGCGCGACTCGTCGACGTAGTCATCGTCGTCATCGTCTTCGCTGCGCTCGAAGACGATGCGGTCGATGAGCGGCGCCTCGTAGAGCAACGTGATGGCGGCCGGCTTGCATTCGTCGACGTTGAGGGTCTTCAGCTGTTCGAGCGGCGCCAAGAATGCGAGGTTCTTCAGACTTTCACAGTACCCGAGGTCGAGCTCTTTCAGCCGGGTGAGGGTCGAGACAGGCGACCAGTCTTTGATGTTGACGCACGACGAGAGATCGAGGCTCTCGAGCTGCGTCAGTGCCGAGAGCGAGCCGATGTCTTTTGTCTCGCTGCGCGACAGGCCGAGCTTTTTCAAAGACGATAGGTCGCGCAAGACGTCGAGGCCTTTGACGTTGCAACGGTCAAGGTTGAGCTCTTCGAGCGCGCGCAGCTTGCCGATGGCGGCCGGCAGGGCGACGGGCAAGTCGTCATCGTCGGCGTCTTTCAGCGCGCCGCGCAGGTTCAACAGCGTCAGCGACGACAGCTGGGCGAACGACGACGGGACGCGCTGGAACTTCGAGGTCCACCACAGCTTGGTCAGGCCCGTGAGCGCGCCGAGGCACTCGGGCAGCTCTTCGCGGTCGGCGGCGTCAGACACGGTGAGCTCTTTGAGGTTCGTCAGGCGACCGAAGCTCGACGGAAAGTCAGTGAACTTCGTGTCGCTGAGATCGAGCTCTTCGAGCGAGGTCAAGTTGCCGATCGACGACGGCAACGGCTTCGCGGCCTCGACGTCGTCGCCGTTGATCGTGAGCTTCTTCAGGTTCGGAAAATTCTGCGCCAACGCCTCGATGGCCGCGGCCGGATCGGTGACCGTCGACAGCGTCAGCGACGTCACGGTCTCCATCCGCGGCAGCGACGCCGGGTTGCAGCGCGACAGCGTCAGCGAGGTGATGGGCAGCCCGGCGAAGACGGCGGGAAAGTCGTAGGTGGCGTCGTAGTCGCCGTCGAGCTCGAGCTCTTTGAGCCAATGCAGGCGCGAGAGTTCGGCGGGAAAGACCGCCTTGTCGTTGATGTTGTCGATGGCCAGCTCAGCGAGCTTGTCGAGCTTCAGCACGGCGCCGCTGATCGGGTCGTCCGAATCGTCGAAGTCGTGGTTGAGGCGGGTGACCGACGAGAGATCGCTCTCTTCGAGCGCGGATTTGAGGCCGTAGTGCGACATGCAGCCGCGTAGCGCGCCTGCACGGTGTTGATCAAAGCGCGAGACGATCGGGCCTCAACGACCTGCTGCGACGGCGCCGCTCGAGCGTGAGGCGCGACACACCGTCTCGACGTTCCACGACACGGGATCGGGTGCCACACCGTCGACGATCAGCGCGTGGAACACCTGCTGGGTGCGCGCGTGACAACCGCGGGCCTGATAGCGCTTGCGCCGTGCCTGCACCTGTCGGTCGTCGAGCAACGGGCACACTTCGCGGGCGATGCCCGCCCTCACGGCGGCGTCTTCGGCGTCGGTGAAGGCGCTCGGGTTGAAGCTCTCGTCCCAACACGGATCGACCCAATCGGCGAGGGCAAACAGACGCGTCAGCGACCAACGTCCGTCGTCACCGCGCACCAACACCGGCGCGTTCTCGTCGCACAGCTGGGCGTAGAAGCGGACGCCGGCGGCGGCGGCGTTGAGGTCGCCGTAGGAGAAGACGCCGTCGATGCCCTTGCCGAGCCAGCCGTTCTCTTCGTCGACGCCGTAGCGCATGGCCGCGGCGTATCCGTCGGCGTCGTCGAGCGCCGTCTCCCACGCGCGCAAACCATTGGTGAAGAAGTGGCCGATCTTGTCGGGGCCGATGACGACGTCGTCGACCAGCAGGCTCGGATCGAGGGGCACGAAGCTGCCAAACGGCAAGAGCGGCGCGTCTCGGTAGATGCTGTGGGCGTCGAAGTCGGCGCGGTCGTCGAAGCTCTTGGGCGAGCGGTCCATCGGCCAGCGGCGCATCTCGCTGCGAAAGAAGTGATCCGACGTCACGCGCAGCGGCCCGATGAGCAGATGCACGGCGGCGCGGCACGTCATTGTCGTCGTCGACGCCTTGTTGAGCTGCGCCAGGCCGATGGCGAACTTTCGGTTCAAGGTGCGGTCGAGCACCTGGGTCGCGTCTTTCGGCGGCGCCCGCCACGCCCAGTACGGATCCGACTCCGCGGCGCGTGCGGGCGTGACGACGACGACGACGGCGGGGGCGAGCAGAAGAAAGAGCAGGCGCATGCGACGACGTAGGATCCGGCGCTGTCGACGACGAATTCGCCGGCGACGGCGAAGACGCCACAGACGACGAATTTGTCGAAGGCGACGACGGCGAAGCGCCAGTCGGCACGATGGTGCTGCGAATTTCTCGTGGGGCGGTGACAGAGCTGGGCGCCGGCGGGGTTCAAGCCCCATGACGCTCTTCGCCTGCCTCGTCGTCTTCATCGTCGGCTACGCGATGACGATCTGCGTGACGAGCATCGGCTATCACCGCGCCCTCTGCCACGGCTCCGTCGCGCTGCACCCGCTGGCCCGCCGCGCGCTGCTGACGTTTGGCCCGTGGCTGACCGGCTTCGATCCGAAGATCTGGGTCGTCATGCACCGCATGCACCACAAGCACTCAGACACCCTCGAGGACCCGCATTCGCCGGTGAACGTCGGCTTTCTCGGCATCTTTCGCGCGCAGTACGACGGCTACGTCGCCGTCGAGCAGGGACTCAAGAACAACGACCCGGTCTTCATGGGCCATGGCGACGACCTCGAGATGGGCTGGGCCAACCGCACCCACCGCTGGTACCTGCCCTACGTCTTGCACGTCGTCGTCGCCGTCATCGTCGGCGCCATCTTCGGCTGGCCCATCGGCCTCGCGTTGTGGGCCGGCGCGATGAGCCATCCGGCCCAGGGGGCGGCGATCAACTATTTCGGTCACGCCCGCGGCGGCCGCAACTTCGACCTCGAGGACAACTCGCGCAACAACCACCTGACGGCGTGGCTCGTGCTCGGTGAGGGCTTTCAAAACAACCACCACCGCTGGCCCTCGTCGGCGCGCTTCTCGTGCCGCGGCCACGAGGTCGACCCTGGCTACGGCGTCGTGCGCGCGTTGCAGATGCTTCGGGTCTTGCGCATCAACGAACGCACCCTCGCGCCGCAGCTGACCCGCGACGTGGGGCTGGTGCCGCTGCGCCCCGTCGTCGCCGCGTCGACGCCGACAGCCTGATCCCGCTTCGCGCGCGCGCAAAAGAAATGCGGACGCACGGCGGCGGGTTACCCTCGCCCGAATGCTGTCTTCTGCCCTTCTGACGACGTGGATGCTGCTGGCGCAAGCCCCAGCGGATGCATCCTCATCGACGGCAAATGCGACAATCACTGCGGTTTCACCACCGACTGGAATCGCGTGGAAAGAGGCGATTCAAACCGGTGTCGTGCGCAACCAGGGGCTGTTGACCCAGCGACTCGAGCAGCGCCGGCAAGAGATCCGCACGCGGGCCGTGTGGTCGCAGTGGTCGCCGTCGCTCTTTCTCGACACCGCCTACCGCCGCAACGCCTTTGACGACAGCTTCGACAGCGCCGCCGGCGTCGTCAGCGACGACCGCCTCGGCTACGCCGTCGGCGCCGACTGGCGCTCGGTCATCGGCACCAACGCCTTTGCCTCGGTCGGCGTCGAACAAGGCCTCGGCGACAGCGGCGGCAACCAACCCACCGCCCGCGTCGGCTTGACGCAACCGCTGCTGCAGGGCGCCTGGCTGACGGGCGCCGGGCTGCCGCTCACCGAAGCGAACCTCACCAGCCGCATTCAGAGCGAGCTGTTTCGCAATGAATTGAATTCGTTCATCGTCGATGTCGACGCTGCCTACTGGTCCCTCGCGCTGGCCCAGGCTGATCTTGACATCAAGACGCGCTCGCTCGCCCGCGCGCAGGCGCAGTACGACGACACACAAGAGAACATCAGGCGCGGCATCCTTGCGGCGGGCGAGATCTACGTCGTCGAAGAGAGCCTCGTGATCTTTCAGCAAGAGCTGGCGCGCGCGCGGCAACGGCTGCTGTTGGCGCGGCGCGGCGTGCAACGCCTGCTCTACAAAGACGACGTCGAAGCCGCCGTCGAAGTGCTCGACCCCGACGTCAGCGGCGCCGTCGTGCCCGACAAAGCCGCCGCCGTCGACGACGCCCTCGCCCACAACCCGCAGGTGCTGGCGCAGCGCTGGCGCGTCGCGCTGGCCAAAGAGCGCGCGAAGTTTCAGTTGAACCAGGCGCTGCCCGCCCTCGACCTGCGCACCTCGGCGTCGCTGCAGAGCGACAGCGACGACTACGGGCAGGCCTGGCAAGACCTCGTGGCGCACCCGCGCTTGAACGCCGAGGTCGGCCTCAGGTTCTCGGTCGCCCTCGACCGCTGGGCGGTCAACGCCAGCGTCGACGCCGCCGACGTCGATGTCGCCCGCGAAGAAGCCGAGCTCGCCCGCGTCGAGAACGCCGTCAGCGTCGACGTCAAAAACGCCGTCGACCAACTCGCCACCGACGTAGCCCTCGCCGCCGGCGCGCAGCGGCAGCTCACGCTCGCCGACCTCAAGCTCAAGGCGCAGATGGAGAAGTACAAGAGCGGCCTGTCGACGCTGCAAGACGTCGTGCGGTTTCAACGCGAGCTCGACGACGCCATGATCAGCGCTCGCCGCGTGGTGAAAGACGTGCGCACCGGCCGCGCGCGCTTGCTGCAGCAGACCGGCGCCCTGCACGACGTTGTTGGCGTTGGGGTTGGCGTCGACCTCAGCGGAGAAGGCTGATGGGCGCGCGGCTCGTGCTCGAGAACGTCAAGCGC
>JANNAY010000411.1:0-7818 GCA_031384945.1 Deltaproteobacteria bacterium | reverse complement strand
GCGCTGCCGTCGCGTTCGCCGTCAAGCGAGAAGCGGACGAGCTGGGTGCCTGACACACCGAGCAGCTTGTCGCCGTCGATGTCGAGGCCCTTGAGATCGAGGCCGAGCCCAGAGAGGTCGACGCTGCCGGTGGGGTCGCCGTTGGCGACGTCGTAGCTGCGCAGGCTCGCCTCGATCTGCACGTCGTCGTCGTAGAAGCGCGGCGCCGCGAGGATGGCAGCGCCGACCAACGCGAGCGCGTCGTTCTTCTGCGTGACGTCTTCGCCGGTGGGCTCGAGCGGCTCGGGCAGCGGATCTTGCGGTTGATCGTCTTGCCAGTTGCACAGGCCGTCGTTGTCGTCGTCGGCCCAGTTGCCGTTCTCGTCGGTGCAGTCGTTGAAGCCGGGCTCGACGCAGAAGAAGACGGACTCGAAGCCGGCGACCTCGTCGTAGAGGTAGCCCTCGTTGTCGGCGATGAAGAGGAAGCGGCCGTTGTCGATGACGGCGACGTCTCTGTAGGCACGGTCTTCGAGGCCGTTCTCGCCGACGCGGCGCTCGCGCACGAGCTCGCCGTCGCGGTTCAATTGCAAGAGGCCGCGGCCTTCGATGAGCACATGCAGGTCGTCGCTCTGCGGATCGCTGGCGATGCCCTGCAGGCGGTCGCTGTCGTCGACAAAGGCGCTGAGGTCGATCACCGTTTGCCCCGGCAGCACCAGCACAGGGTCGGCGCAGGCCAACAACAGCAGCGGAGACGACGCGATCAGCGAGGCGGTAGAGCGGTTCATGCCGGAGCCAACGCAGGTCACATGCCAACGTCGGCGGCGCATCCGAACGCGCCACCAGCGGGCGCAGTGCATGCGGGTGCTGTCAGGAGTTCGCAGCAGCGGCGGCCGCGTGCAGCGCGATCTTGTCGGGGAGGAATTTGCCGGGGTTCAAGATGCCGGCGGGATCGAAGGCGTCTTTCAAGCGCTGCTGCAAAGCGATGACGTCGGGTGACAGCTCTTTCGGCAGGTACTTCTTCTTCGACAGTCCGACGCCGTGCTCGCCGGTGATGGTGCCGCCGAGCTCGAGCACGATGTCGAAGAGGTCGTCGAGCAGGGCATCGACCTGGGGCATCTGCTCGAGCTCGTCGAACAAGATCTGCGTGTGCAGGTTGCCGTCGCCGGCGTGGCCGAAGCTGCAGGTCGAGAGCTTGTGCTTCTCGCCGAGCAGGCCGGTGCGCGCCACCATCTCGGGGATCTTTGAACGCGGCACAACGATATCTTCACTGACCTTTCGCTTCTTGATCTTGCGCGTGGCTTCACTCAGTAGACGGCGCGAGGCCCAGATGTCGCGGCGCTGCTTGGCGTCTTGCGCGAGAAAGGCGTCGACGGCGCCAAATTCTGCCGTCACTTCGAGGCAGCGCTCGAGAGCCTCGAGGGTGCCCACTTCGCTCTCGCCGTCGGTCTCAAGGATCAACGCGGCGCCGGCATTGGGTGGAAAGCGATACGGTGGATTCATCACTTTGACGGCTTCTATGCTGTCACGGTCCATGTACTCGAGGGTGCGGGGAAGAATGCCGCGCGCGAGGATCGAGCTGACCGCCTTCACCGCCGGCTCGGTCGAGGGAAACACCGCCAGCGCCGTCTGCACGTAGCGGGGGTTTGGCAAGAGCTTGAGGGTGATGCCGGTGATGATCGCCAGCGTGCCTTCGCTGCCGGTGATCAACGACGTCACGTCGTAGCCGGCGACGCCCTTGGTGGTGCTGCGTCCGGTCTTGATGCGCTCGCCCGTGGGCAAGACCGCGTCGACGCCCAAGACGTAGGTGCCGGTGACGCCGTACTTCAAGGCGCGCGGACCGCCGGCGTTGCAGGCGACGTTGCCGCCGAGGGTGCACCACGACAGCGACGCGGGGTCGGGCGGGTAGAACATGCCCTCGCTCTCGACGAGCTCTTGAAACGGCTGAAGAATCACGCCGGGCTCGACGCGGGCGAGCTGGTTCTCTTTGTCGATCTCGAGAATCTTGTTCAAGCGATCGAGGGCGAGCACGACGCCGCCGTAGACGGCGACGCAGCCGCCGGCCTTGCCGCTGCCGGCGCCGCGGGGCGTGACGTAGACGCCGCTCTTCGCGCACAACTGCATGACGGCTTGTGTCTGCTCGACGTTCTCGGGGCGAACGACGACGTCGGGCAGCGACGGCTCGAGGTTCGGCGTCTCGTCGTGGGCGAAGCGCTTGAGCGTCTCTTCGTCGTCGATGGCGTAGGCATCGCCGACGAGCGATCGGAGCGAACCGAGGAAATCGCGGGGGAGCTTTTTTCTCACCCCGCGGTTCTAACAGGTCAGGCCGACAGCGCGGTTGACGACGTCGACGAAGACGTCTGCGGCAGCGTCTTCAGCCAATCGTTGACCTTGCCGCACACCCAATCGGGCGCGTCGAGCGGCAGGTCGTGGCCTGCCGCTTCGGCGCCCCGGCCGTGGTGCAGCTCGAGGGGCAACGACAGCCGCTGGGCGATCGCTTCGCTGCATTTGTACGAGACGAGGTTGTCGCCGACGCTGGCCAGCACCAACGTGGGCACGTCGATGTGCGCCGGCGCTTTGACGGCGAGGGCGGCGCGCAGCTGTGCGACGAAGTTCTTCTTCTTCGGCACCGTCGCTGCGGCGATGGCGGCGTAGCGGTCGGCGTCTCTGTCGAGGTCGCCCTGGTGCCGCGTCATGCCCAGCAACATGCGCTCACGTTCGCGCGGACCCATGAAGGGCGCGCGGGCGATGCGCGGCCAGTTGTGGGGCTGCATGCGGTGCCACAGCGGCGACAAGTTGCCGATCGATGAGTTGATGACGACGCCGCCGACGAAGTCTTCGGGGTGCCTGGCCAACCAGGTGAGCGCGACCATGCCGCCGAGCGACACCGCGAGCAGTCCGACCTTCTCGTCACCAGGCACGAGCTTGCGAAAGCGCGCGCGGACGTCGTCGACGAAGCCGTCGATGCTGGCGGGGACGACGCCTTCGTTTTCGCTGCCGAACCCCGGCAGATCGAGGCAGAGCACCTCGGTCTTGCCGTCTGCGCTCTTCACGTTGGCCGCGAAGTGCGTCGGAAAATCGAGCCAGTGACGTTGCTCGCGAACCAGCCCACGCAAGAGGATCCACTTCATGTGTGAAAGGCTTTCATTTTGTGGTGGCGAGGGCAAGGACGACAACGCCGCAGACTGCGACGAGGGCGCCGACGAACGAGCGGGGTTTGACGGCCTCGCCCGACAGGCGCGCCAGGAGCAACGCCCAGATCGGGGTGGTGGCGGCGAGCGTCGTCGCCACGCCGACGGGCAGGTGCTTGGTGCCGAGGGTGCCGAGCCAGATGCCGCCGAGCGTGCCGATCAAGGCGGCGGCGACGACGGCGGGCAACACTGCGCGCGTGGCGATGACGCGCAGTCCCGGCAGCGCGCCCGTCAGCAGCGACGCGATGAAGAGCGCGACGATGCCGATGCTGAGCCGCAGCGTGGCGACGTGCACGGCGTCTGCGTGGTCGAGGACGTGTTTGGCGGCGACGTTGGCGGCGGCTTGCGACAGCGTGTAGAGCGCGCCCGCCAACAACCCCGGCAGCAGCGACGACGACGAAGACGAAGAAGAAGACGACGCATCTTTCTGCGTCAGCACGATGCCGAGACCCGCGAGGGTGACGAACATGCCGACGATCGCCTGCGGTCCGATCGCCTCGCCGAGCACCGCCGACGCCAGCACCGCCGTTGTCAGCGGCACCAGCGGGACGAACAGCACGCCGCGCGCGGCCCCGAGCTTCTTCAGCGCAAAGAAGTAGCCGGTGTCGGCGACCATCATGCCGAGCACGGCCGAGCCGACGAGCCAGCCGACGTCGCCCTTGTCGACGACGGGGACGCCGAGGCCGGCGACGAAGCTGCCGACGACGAAGAAGGGGACGGCGATGACGCCTTTGACGAGGTTCAACAGCTGCGGCGCGACGCTGGCATTGCTGCGCATCACGCGGGCAAAGACGACGGTGGCAAAGGCCCACGTCATCGCGCAGCCGAGAGAGCAGAGGGCCGCCAGCGCTGGCGACATCAGCGAAACAAGATGCGGGTGGTGCGTGTCGCCGGGTGGCCGCGCAGCGTGAATGTGAATCCTGCGCCGCTGATGACGTTGTCGCCGACGACGTCGACGCCGCCGTCTGCGCCAGCGCCGGCGGGGACATCGACGCCGTCGCCGTCGAGGACGTAGGCGGCGCCGTCTTCTTCGACGAAGGATCCGCTGCCGCCGAGGGCGACGACGACGACGCGCTCGCCGTTGGTTGACGACAGATCGCGCTCGATGCCGGCAACTTCGCGCAGCGTCAGCGCGGGCTCTTTTGTCATCGGCACGATGCCGCCAGCGGGCACAAACACGGGGATTTCGCCGGCGTCAGCGTCGACCTCGACGTCGCCGGCGAATTCGTCGTTGGATGCGCCGAGCGATCCGGCGGGCGCGCCCGGCATGGGGAACGCGACCCAGCGGCCGGGCGGCAGGTGCACCGTGCGCGCGACGGCGCCTTCGACGACGACGGGGGCGACCAGCAGCGACGGGCCCAGCAGCACCTGATCTTTGACGGCCCAGCTGGCGTCGTCAGTGGGGAACAACAGCGGCATCGGCACCCACAAGGGCAACGGTCCAACGCCGTTGCTGCCGATGGCGCCGGTGCCGACGTCGTCGACGGTGGCGGCGCGCATCAAGGCCCGCAGATACGGGTAGAGGCGCGTGTGGATCTCGGCATAGCGCTTCCAATGGGCGGTGCTCTCGGCGTCGGTGCGCAGGTTGTGGTTGAGCGCGGCGTGGGTGCCGTGGTGCGTGCGCATCACCGGCGTGAACGCGCCGAGGGTCGACCAGCGGAACCACAGCTCTTTCGTCGTCGGATCGTTGGTCGACGACTGGTAGCCGCCGATGTCGTGGGTGAAGAACGCGAAGCCGGTGACACCAGCGCCGATGCCTTCGGGCAGCACGGTGGGTAGGCCGTCGTCGTCTTGAAACGACGTGCGCTGATCGCCCGCCCACAAGACGTCGACGAGCGGCGGCGATCCGAGGTGGCCGGAGCGGAAGAAGACGACGCTGTCATCAACGACGCCGGCTTCGACGAGGGCGTCGCGGTTCACCTGCTGCCACAGCTCGGGATAGCGGTTGTGCACCAACGCCGCGTCTTCACCCGACGCAAGGGCGGTGTCGTCGACGGGCATCCACTCGGCGAAGTCGGCCATCCAGCCCCTTGACCCATTGGCGAGGGCCGGCTTCAGGTGTTGCTCTTTCATGTAGGTCAGCGCTTCTTCGTTGGTCAAATCCAACAAAGCAGTGGCCGAAAAATCACGGTCGGCGCCGGCGAACAGCAGCGACGACTGTGTCGACGCGCTCTGGATGTCGAAGCCCTGGGCCGCGGTCTCTTCGGCGACGTCGCCGCTCTGGGTGATGAAGGTATTGAAGTACAGCTGGTGAACGAATCCGTCGTCTTTCAGCGTCTGCACCATCGCTGGATAGTCGGGGTACTGCGCGGCGTCGAGACGCCAGTCTTCGTCGAGGCGGTAGACGTCGCCCGAGAAGCGGCCGCCGCGCCAGTCTTCGCTCCACAAGGCGCTCGAGGGGATGTCGTTGGCGCGCAAGAACGTCGCCATCTCGAGCACGTTGTCTTGCGAGAAGATCGCGTCGTTCCACGGTGCCAGCGCCCACGGGGGCAGCAAGCGTGGACGACCCAGCGCGCGGGTCATGGCCTGCTGTGCGCGCAAGACATCAGCACGAGCAAAGACGTCGATGGCGACGATGTTGTTCCACGTCTCGAACGTGGCGCGGTCGACGTCGCTGGCGCACAAGTCGAAGCGCGAGAAGGCGTCATTGTTGACGATGAAAGCGGTGCCGTCGCTGCGCACCATCGCCGGCATCGGCACGTGGGTCGTGTGACGACGTCCGACCACTTGCCAGACGGTGGGCAGCTCATCGCTGTCGCTCTTGCCGACGCCCTGCTCGCTCACCCACAGCGGCACGACCTGCCCGCGGTGATCGACGTCGTGGCTCTGGGCGCCGAGGCCGATGAAGTGGTGCTCAGCGGCACAGGTCGTGCCGACCCGAATTCGATCGTTGTCGCCCGCGGCGGTCAGCTGCAGGCGCAGGCCGGGCTGGCCGTTCGACACGTCGTCAATCAGGATGCCGCTCACGAGCACGGCGTCGTCGGCGTCGACGACGTCGAAGGTGAGGGTGTCGGTGCCGATGCCGGTCAAGACGACGTGGTCGCCAGCGACGAAGTCGTCGCGGTCTTCGACGATGTCGAACATGCCGAATTGCATGTCGTAGCGGGCGCTGCCGCGTTTGACGGCGAAGTCGGCGGCATTGGCTTTGAAGACGTCTTTGCCGTCTCTGGCGACGCGCACGCCGGCCTCGTCGACGACGACATCGTTGCCGTCGATGACGGCGCTGGCTTCTTTGGCGGGTCCGCAATCGCACCCGTTCAAGGTGGCGACGACACAGCCGATGAGAGAGGGCAAGACACGTCGCAAGGGCATGTGTCGGTCGTAGCAGCGGCGAAGCAAAGTGTTGATGCGGGTTTCGCGGTCGGTCATAGAGACGGCGAGGGTGTCGTCTTCGCCGGCCGTCAGCGAAGCGCCGAGGTGAAACGTGGCCAGCGCCGTCACCGACTTGGACAACGACGATCTCGCCGCGGTGCTGCTCGCCGACGACGGCACCGCCTCCGCCTTTTTGCGTCTGCTGCCGCACCCTGCTGACGTCGTCGAAGCGCTCCGCTCCGTCGAGGTGAAGCAATGGCCGCGCTTGCTGCGCCTCGTGGGCGACGAAGGCGAGCGCGCCGAGACTGTGGCCCTGCTTGAAGAAGACGAGCGCGGTCGTCTGCTCGATTTGCTGGCTCCCGATGAGATCGGGCAGCTGATCAAGAACCTCGACTCCGACGACGCCACCGACGTCCTCGAAGACCTCGCGCCGTCTGACCAGAAAGAGGCGCTGCTCTCGCTCTTGCCCGAAGACCGGGCGCACGTCGAAGACCTGCTGCGCTACGAGCCCGACACGGCCGGCGGCATCATGCAGGTCGAGCGCGCGCAAGTGCGCCAGAGCGAGACTGTCGACGACGCCATCGCCCGCGTCAGAGCCATGGTCGAAGACGACGTCGCCGTCAGCGTCGTCTACGTCGTCGACGACGCCGACCGCCTCGTCGGCGTCGTCGAGCTCACGCGCCTCTTGCTGCACCGCAAAGAGAAGCGCATCGCCGATCTCGTCGAGCCGCCCGTCGCCAAGGTGCTGCCCGACGTCGACCAAGAGCAGGTCGCCCGGCTCTTCAAGAAGTACGGCATCTTTTCGCTGCCCGTCGTCGACAAAGAGGGCCGCTTGCTCGGCCGCATCTTGCATGACGACGTCATCGATGTCGTCGTCGAAGAGGCCGAAGAAGACGCCCTCAAACAAGCCGGTACCAGCGTTGAAGAATTGCTCTACCGCGATCGGGTGTTCGCCATCGCGCGCGTGCGCTTGCCGTGGTTGATCGTGACGCTGATGGGCTCGCTCGTTTCGGCTGAGCTCATTCATCTCTACGCAGGCGTCTTGAACGAAGCGATCGTGCTCGCCGCCTTTGTTCCCGTCGTCACGGCCATGGGCGGCAACGTCGGATCGCAGTCGGCGACCATCTTGACCCGCGGTCTCGCCACCGGCCGCGTCGACCTCGGCGACGTCTTCGGCATCGTCTTGCGCGAGATCCGCGTCGGTCTCGTCATGGGCGCGGTCTGCGGCTCTCTCGTCGGCTTCATCGCCGCCATCTTCTTCTCCGAGGGCCACTTCATCCTCGGCGTGATCGTCTTCACGGCGATGCTGTGCGCGATGACGGTGGCGGCCACGGTGGGC
>JANNAY010000354.1:0-9095 GCA_031384945.1 Deltaproteobacteria bacterium | reverse complement strand
TGCCATCGCCGTCGCTGTCGACGTCGTGGGCGTCGGTGCCGCGGGCGTGTTCGACCGCGTCGCTGAGGCCGTCGCCGTCGCTGTCGGCGTCGCTGCCGTCGTCGTGGGCGTCGACGCGGTTGGCGATGCCGTCGCCGTCGTCGTCGCCGTTGCCTTCGGCGCGGTCGTCGCGGCCGTCGTTGTCGCTGTCGGCGTCGCGGTCGTCGGGTGTGCCGTCGCCGTCGCTGTCGCCGCCGCGCTCAGCGGCCGTCGAGACCCCGTCGCCGTCGTCGTCGCCGTCGAGGGCGTCGATCACGTCGTCGCCGTCGAGGTCGCCGCTGCCTTCGCTGGCGTCGTCGATGCCGTCGTTGTCGCTGTCGCTCGCGCGGGCGTCGGTGCCCCTGGCGCGCTCGGCGGCGTCGCTGAGGCCGTCGCCGTCGTGGTCGACGTCGCTGCCGTCGTCGTGGGCGTCGACGAGGTCGGCGATGCCGTCGTCGTCGACGTCGCCGAAGCGCTCGGCGCTGTCGGGCTTGCCGTCGTTGTCGCTGTCGGCGTCCTGGTTGTCGGCGAGGCCGTCACCATCGCTGTCGCTGGCGCGCTCGGCGTTGTCGGCGAGTCCGTCGTTGTCAGAGTCGGCGTCGCGCCAGGCCGGCAGGCCGTCGTCGTCGGCGTCGATCAGGTCGGTCAGGTCGCCGGCGCGCTGAACCTCGACAGACGTCGGGATGCCGTCGTTGTCGTCGTCGCTGTCGACGACGTCGCTGCGGCCGTCGGCGTCGGTGTCGGCGGTGCCTTCGACGAGGTCGCTGAGACCGTCGCCGTCGCTGTCGACGTTCTCGGGGTCGCTGCCGTGGGCTTCTTCGCTGGCGTTGTCGACGCCGTCGCCGTCGTGGTCGCCGGCGGGGCCGTCTTCGTCGTCGCCATCGATGGCGTTGTCGATGCCGTCGCCGTCGTGGTCGCCGCGGCCTTCGTCGCGGTCGCTGACGCCGTCGTTGTCGCTGTCGCTGTCGAGGGCGTCGTTGATGCCGTCGTCGTCGACGTCGGCGGTGCCTTCGTCGCGGGTGGGGGTGCCGTCGCCGTCGTCATCGCTGTCGACGACGTCGTCGAGACCGTCGCGATCGCTGTCGCCGGCGGCTTCATCGCCGTCGAGCACGCCGTCGTTGTCGGAGTCGCGGTCGTTGGCGTCGGCGGTGCCGTCGCCGTCGCTGTCGACGCGGCCGCCGCGCTCGGCGCCGTCGTCGAGGCCGTCGTCGTCAGAGTCGGCGTCGTTGGGGTCGGTGCCGTTTCTGCGCTCGTCGCGGTTGCTGACGCCGTCGTCGTCGTTGTCGCCATCTTCGCCGTCGTTGTCGTCGACGTCGAGGTAGTCGGCGGTGCCGTCGCGGTCGCCGTCGAGGCGGTCGTCGGCGTCGTCGGCGTTGCCGTCGTCGTCGCTGTCGCTGTCGAGAAAGGCGGGCAGGCCGTCGTGGTCGGCATCTTCGTCGATGCCACCGCGGGCGACGTCGGCGCGCTCGGTGGCCGTTGGGATGCCGTCGTCGTCGTCGTCGCTGTCGACGCGGTCGTCGAGGCCGTCGCCGTCGCTGTCGCCGTCGAATTCGGCGCCGTCGTCGATGCCATCGTTGTCGCTGTCGGCGTCGAGGGCGTCGGCGGTGCCGTCGCCGTCGCTGTCGCCGGCGGATTCATCGTTGTCGTCGATGCCGTCGTTGTCGCCGTCGACAGAGACCGGCGAGCGGCCCTCGGCCAGCTCAAGGGCGTTGCTCACGCCGTCGCCGTCGTCGTCGGCGCCAGGGCCGTCGGTGTCGTTGACGTCGAGGAACGCGGGGATGCCGTCGCTGTCGCGGTCGCGCAGGCCTTCGGTGCTGTCGCGGCGTCCGTCGCCGTCGCTGTCGGCGTCGAGCCACAAGGGCAGGCCGTCGTTGTCGCTGTCGGCGCCGAAGCTGTCGGCGAGGGCGAGCTCGACCGCGGTGGGGATGCCGTCGTCGTCGTCGTCGTCATCGTTGGCGTCGGCGATGCCGTCGCCGTCGCTGTCACCGGGCTCGTCGCTGTCAGCGACGCCGTCGCCGTCGCTGTCGACGCCGGGGACGATGAAGTCGGCGTCGTTGTCGAGGCAGTCGGGGACGCTGTCGCCGTCGCTGTCGCCGCGTCCTTCGTCTGCATCCGAGATGCCGTCGCCGTCGCTGTCCTCGTCGAGCGCATTCGTGAGGCCGTCGTGGTCGCGGTCGTCGCCGAAGCGGGCGCCGTCTTCACGCTCGGTTGCCGTCGGGATGCCGTCGCCGTCGTCGTCGCTGTCAAGTGCGTCGATGGTGCCGTCGTGGTCGGTGTCGATGGCGCCTTCGTCTTCGTCTGAGACGCCGTCGCCGTCGCTGTCGTCGTCGAGGTAGTCGAGCACGCCGTCGTCGTCGGTGTCGCCGTCGCCTTCCTGGGCGTCGCTGACGAGGTCGTTGTCGGCGTCGGCGTCGAGGGCGTCGACGATGCCGTCGCCGTCGAAGTCGCCGGTGCCTTCGTCGCCGTCGCTGCGGCCGTCGTCGTCGCTGTCGCTGTCGCGCTCATCGGTGCCGAGGGCGCGCTCGACGCTGTTGATCAGGCCGTCGCGATCGTTGTCGCACAGGCCGGCGTCGCGCGAGGGCAGGCATACCTCGACGTCGTTGGCGTCAAAGGCATCGGCGGTGCCGTCGCTGTCGCGGTCAGAGGTGTTGGACTCGAGGGCGTCGATGGTGCCGTCGCCATCGCGGTCGGCTGTGCCTTCGTCGCCGTCGTTGATGCCGTCGTCGTCGCTGTCGGCGTCGGTCTCGCTGGTGCCGCGGGCGCGCTCGACGGCGTTGACGACGCCGTCGATGTCTTGGTCGCAGGGGTCGACCGTGAGCGACGGAACGCAGGTGTCGTCGTCGTTGGCGTCGCGTTGGTCGTCGGTGCCGTCGCCGTCGCTGTCGACCAGGGCAGACTCCAGGGCGTCGAGGCGGCCGTCGCTGTCGGTGTCGTTGGCGCCTTCGTCGCCGTCGTTCTCGCCGTCATCGTCGGTGTCGGCGTCGTGCTCGTCGGTGCCGCGGGCGCGCTCGGTGCCGTTGACGACGCCGTCTTCGTCGAAGTCGCAGGCGGCGACCTCGCCGTCGGGGACGCAGGCATCGGCTTCGTCAGCGTCGAGCTCGGCGGCGCGGCCGTCGCCGTCGTTGTCGCCGAGAGAGGATTCGCGGGCGTCGATGACGCCGTCGCCATCGCTGTCGGCGACACCTTCTTCGCCGTCGTCGGTGCCGTCGTCGTCGCTGTCGGCGTCTGCTTCAGAGGTGCCGCGCACGCGCTCGGTGGCGTTGTCGACGCCGTCGCCATCCTGATCGCAGGGGCCGGCGTCGACCGCTGGGGCGCAGGCGTCGTCGTCGAGCGCGTCGGCTTCGGCAGAGGTGCCGTCGCCATCAACGTCGACGAGGGTGGACTCGAGGGCGTCGATGCGGCCGTCGTCGTCGCGGTCGGCGAGGCCTTCAGCGCCGTCGCTGTCGCCGTCGTCGTCAGAGTCGGCGTCTTCTTCGCCGGTGCCGCGGGCGCGCTCCGTCGTGTTGGTCAGGCCGTCGCCGTCGCGGTCACACGGGCCAGCTGCTTGCGAGGGGACGCACGCGTCGTCGTCGTTGGCGTCGGCCTGGTCGCTGGCGCCGTCGCTGTCGGCGTCGCCGAGAGAGGATTCGAGGGCGTCGATGCGCCCGTCGCCATCGCTGTCGACGAGGTCTTCGGCGCCATCGTTGGCGCCGTCGTCGTCGCTGTCGGCGTCATTCTCGCTGGTGCCGCGCTCGCGCTCGAGAGCGTTGCTCACGCCATCGTTGTCGCGGTCGCAGGGGCCAGCAGCTTGCGAGGGGACGCAGGCGTTCGCTTCGTCGGCGTCGGCTTCGGCGGAGGCGCCGTCGTCGTCTTCATCGACGTCGTCGGACTCGAGGGCGTCGATGGTGTCGTCGCCGTCGCCGTCGCCGGTGCCCTCGGCGCCGTCGTTGTCGCCGTCGTCGTCGCTGTCGGCGTCGTTGGGGTCGGTGCCGCGCGCGATCTCGGTGGGGTCGTTGACGCCGTCGCCGTCGCTGTCGCGCGGCGGGTCGTTGGCGTCGCCGCCGTCGCTGCCGGCTTCGCATTCGGCGCTGTTGCTGAGGCCGTCGCCGTCGCTGTCTTCGGCGTCGTCGCGGGTGCCGTCGTCATCGGAGTCGGCGACGCGGGGGTTGGTGCCGGCGTCGTTCTCGCAGGCGGCTGCGAGGCCGTCGTTGTCGTCGTCTTCGGCGCCGTCGGGGGTGCCATCGCCGTCGCTGTCGGCGTTGATGGGGTTGCCGTCGCCGGGGTCGATGCCGCCGTTGTGGTTCACGTCTTCGACGCCGTCGTCGACGCCGTCGTTGTCGGTGTCGGGGTCGAGCGGATCGGTGCCGGTCAGGCCGCGGACCTCGGCGCCGTCGCTGATGCCGTCGTCGTCTGAGTCGGCGTCGTTGGGGTCGCTGCCGCGGTTGTCTTCTTCGCCATCGCCGAGGCCGTCGCCGTCGGTGTCGAGGAAGCTGCCCTCGACCTGGCAGTTGAGGTCGCAGCCGTCGTTGTTGGCGGTGTTGCCGTCGTCGCACTGCTCGGTGCCGTCGATGATGCGGTCGCCGCAGCGGGGCACAGAGCAGTTGCGGATCGGGAAGCGGAAGATGCCGTTCTGGTCGACGTTCGAGAGCGTCGCGAGGTTGGCGATGGCCGACGTGCGCGACTGCGCGACGTTGACGAAGTTGACCGAGTTGCCAGCGTCGAAGCCGACCTGCGCCTGGGTGGGGCCGAAGCCGCTGCTGCTCGCCGTCGTCCAGCCGATCGCGTTGTATCTAAATTCGATGTCGTAGTTGCGCGCATCAATAATGTTTGTGATGTGCAGCTGGAAGCTGTTGCGCAGCGTGGCGTTGCTGTTGAAGCGCCCGACCTTGAGCCAGGTGACGAGCAGGTCGTTGCTGGTCTGCGACGAGTAGACGGCGTTCCCTCCGTCGACGTCGGTGGCGCCGCTGCCGCCGCGGGTGTCGATGTCCGCCCAGAACGCGGCGATCATGGCGCGGTTCGCCACCGGGAAGGGCACCGGCGAGAAGCCGCTGAATCCACCACCGAACGTGATGTTTCCATTATTGTTGATGAACGTGCTGTTCTGGGTGGTCCCGAAGTAGCACATGCCGGATGGAAAGGCCGTCGCCAGCGACTGCGACGCCGCCGATCCGTCGTCGTTGCGGTCCATCACGCGGGTGCCGAAGCCGAAGGGGCCGCCGCGGCCGGAGAGCAGCGACGCCTGAGCGTGACCGGCGGTGCTGGCGAAGAGCGCGAGCGCCAACGCCGCCAGCGGCGCGCGAGAGAAGAAAATAGACATGAGACCCTTGGAGGACGCGAAAGGCACACCGCGCCATCGACCGGCGCGGGGTGCACTGAAGCGATCAGCTCTTCAGGGGCTACAGATTCGAGATGCCCAACCCAGGTTGTGGGGTTACTCGGCGGCCATTGCGTAGTCGTCTTGCTCGACGCCGATCGACGTCACCGTCGCACCGACACGGCCGCGGGCCGGCAACGCCTTCGCCGGGTTGAGCTCGCGCAGGCACTCTTCGACGGCGTCGGCGAGGCCTTCGTTGTCGATGATGCCGTTCAGCGCAGCGACGGCTTCGCGCATGGCGGGCACGCGCTTGCTGAACGAGACGATGGCCTCGGCGGTCATCTTCTTGACGCCCTGGCCGACGCCAAGGGCTTCGAGTCCGACAGCGTTCGCCTGCTGCTCGTACTGCTTCTGGATGGGCTCAGAGAGCACGGGCTTGCCGAGCGCGAGGGCCTCGACCATCGTGCTGTGGCCGCCGTTGACGACGACGAAGGGGCAGGCGGCGAGGTCGTCGAGAAAGCCGTCTTCAGAGAAGGCGCAGTATTCGACGTTGGCGTTCTGCTCGTCTGTGCCGACCTTGCCGGCGCCGTAGACGCGGAACTTCAGCTTGCCGTCGGTGGCGGCCGTGCGCAGCGTGCCGGGCAAGTCGTGGTTCGACGACGACGTTTGGTAGACGAGCACGGGCCCATCGGTGCGCGTCTTTGACTTGCGGGCGAGCACTTCGGGGCGCGCCGCGCAGGGCACGAAGCGCACCTTGTTGGCGTCGACGCCGGGCTTGAGCTGCAGCGTCTGCCAGAAGTGCGTGATGAGGATCTTGTCGACGACAGGCTGGTTCCACCAGATGGCGCGGGCGATGGCGGTCTTCTCAGAGGCCTCGCGCTTCGTCGTCGTCGCCGGCATGTCGGCGTGGGTGATGATGTGCATGTTGTCGAGGGCGACGACGGGGGTGCGCGACCACCAGCCGATCCACGCGCTCATGAATTCGAAGTCGCTGATGACGGCGACGGGCTTCTCGTTGCGCATGCGCCAGAACATGCGCCACGCGTGGCCGAGGCACGACGGCAGGCGCGCGAACGCGTCTTTGAACGACTGCCAGATGTCGAGCTGGTTGTTCGTGTAGGCGAGCGGGATGAAGAAGTGCTCGTTCACCGCACCGGTGCGCTTGCGCAGGTAGTCGGCGACGCGGCCGCCGCAGAAGACTTCGACGTCGTAGCCGCGGGCCCGCAGGCTCTCGATCAACGGGGCGGCGCGGGTCGCGTGGCCCATGCCTTCGCTGGCGAGGGCGAGAAAGACGACAGGCTTCTTGGCAGCCTGGGTTTCAGAGCGAGACCCAGCGCGTGACGAGGTGGAAAGCGTCATGGTGCCGCCTCTTGAGCAGGTTTCGGGCCCGCCCGCGATCGGGTGTTTGACGTCGTCAGGCAGCGCTGGGACGCGACATTTTCGCGGTGCGTCGTCGTCGACACTGTCTGCGTAGGCTTTGACGCACCGCCCCTCCCACCGCGCGCCCACACATTTCACACACGGCACGGAAGGACTGGGTTCAGGGCCCGGTTCAGGGGCAGGCGCTGCCAAAGTCGGGGTCGAGCACCCGCACCGTCGGACCCGGGTAGCTCACGTCGGCGATGTGCCAGGTGGTGCAGGCCACCGGCGCCAGCGTCGCCGCCTGCGTCAGCACGGGGTTGGCGGCGTCGTCGAGCACCAGCCGCAGGCTGACGTCGACGGGGGCGGCGTCGTCGCCGACGCTGAAGACGTGGGCCCAGACTTCGAAGCTGCCGGCGGGGTCGACGAAGACGGCTTGTTCGGGTCCTGGTCCGGCGGCGGCGTCGTCGAGCAGGACGCAGTCGTCGTCGGGGCCGGCGCCGCCGAAGTCGACGTCGCGATCGGCGAAGCCGCAGTCAAAGGCGCCGAACAGGGCCCCGCCGGTGGCGACGACGTGCAGGTCGACGTCGACGTCGCCCTGCCACGACAGCTGGGCGCGCTGGCCGATGCGGGCGGCGGCGTCGACGACGACGACGGCGGGGTCGCTGGCTTGTCCGAGCGAGTCGACGACGACGACGCTGGCCTCGTAGACGCCCCTGACGTCGGCGACAAAGGCGGCGCGCGCGGCGCTGGCGTCGTCGAAGGCGGCGGCGCTGCCAGCGGGGGCGGTCAGGGTCCAGCGGTACGTCAGCGGATCGCCCTCGGGATCGCTGGAGCCGAGCGCCTCGACCTGCACGGCGTCGTCAACGACGGCGGCGGCGGTGGCCTGCTGCGACAGGGTCTCTTGCGCGACCGCCGTCGGCGGCAGGTTCTCGTCGGAGCTGCCCGTGAGCACGACCCGCACCTCGGGCGCGTCAGCGTCGTCGCTGCGCAGCACCAGCGTGACGCTGTCGGCGCCGGCGTCGGCGGGGGCGTAGACGACGACGAGCGGCGCTTCTTCGCCGGCGCCGAGGGTGGCGGGGCGGGTCGAGCTGGCGATGACGACCTCGCCGTCGACGGAGGTGCCTTCGTCTTCGAGGGTGTCTTCGAGTGCGACGTCGAGGACGCGCAGCGGTGCGGTGCCGCGGTTCTGCACCGAGAGCGTCAGCCCGCTGCGTTGGCTGCGGCGCACGCGGCCGAACGACGCCGTCAGGTCGACGCCGCAGTCGCTTTCGTCGACGCCGCCGGCGCTGTCGGTGACGCAGACGACGACGTCGGGGGCGGGCTCGGGCACGCCGTTCCACAGCAGGCGCAGCCCGCGCGCGGGCACGTCGGGATCGTTGCTGCGCACGGTGACGTCAGCGCTGCCCGCGCCGGTGGCGTCGTTGGCGAGCACCAGCGTGAAGGGCAGCGGCGCCGGCACACCCGGCCGCACGCGGTCTTCGACGGCGCCAACGACGAGGTCGGCGCCGGCGCTGACGGCGCTCACGTCGACGCCGGCCACCTCGAGGGTGCCCTCGCCGACGTTGACGACAAACAGCGCGAGCGAGAACGGCGCGCCGACGAAGACATCGCCCACGTCGACGTCGCGGTCGCAGTCGTCGCGGTCGGCGTCTTTGGCGGGGCAGACGGCGACCGCGGGCACCAACACCTCGAGCGTCTCGTCCTGGCAAGCGGCCGCGCCGACGACGACGACGGTGGCGACGACGGCGGCGACGACGGTGCGGGCGACGCGGGCGACGACGACGACGCGGGCGATGCGGGCGACGCGGGCGATGCCGGCGATGAGAGATGCGCGCATCAGCGTTTCTCCAACGGGGCGGTGGGGCTGACGCTGAGGCAGAAGCGGCCGAAGCTCTGGCCGCCGAGGCGGGTGACGAGGCTGTCTTCGCAGGCGAGGCCGGTGGGGCAGGTGTCGTCGTTGCAGCAGACGTCGACGCAGACGCTGAGGTTGCGGTCGCAAAATTCAGAGGCGCACTGCGTGTTGCTCGAGCAGGCGGCGCCGGCCTGGCGGGCACCGTTGCCGGCGGTCTCGGCGAAGCACATCGGCACGGTGTTCACGCCGCCGCCGACCTGGGCGCTGCTCGGTCCGTTGAGCGAGCAGTAGAAGTTGTCGGGGCAGTCGGTGTTCGTGCAGCACGGCTCAGAGCAGCGCAGCACCGCGTTCATGTCGATGCAGGTGCGCGATCCGTTTTTGCAGCTGGCGGCGGCGCCGGTGCAGGCGGTGCCAGTGTCGCGGGTCTGCGACGTCGACGGACGCAGGCAGCGCGCCTTGTCGGTGGTGCCGATGACCTGACAGGTCGCCTGCGGTCCGCAGTACGAATCGTTGGCGCAGGCGTCGTGGCAGAAGTCGATGGCGCCCGGTCCAGTGACGTTGATGCAGGTG
>JANNAY010000342.1:0-2843 GCA_031384945.1 Deltaproteobacteria bacterium | reverse complement strand
TGCGCGCGTCGTGACGCAGAAGACAAGGTGCTATCGGCGAAGTGTGGACGCACCCCTGACCGACAACGCCGCGCTTCTCTTGAGCGCCCTCGTCGCAGCCGGCGTGGCCGTCGTCGTCGCTGCCGTCGTCGTCTGGCGCCGCGCCCCCGCCGACACGGTGGCCCCCGTCGCCCGCGTGCGCTTTCCGGCCCGCGCCCTCGAACGCGGCGCCTTTGTCGGCGCCTTTGCCGTCTGCGCCGCCGCCGTCTCTGCCGTCGACGTCGACAAAGACGTCGCCGTGGGCGTCGCCGCCGTGGTCGCCGGCGCTGGCTGGATGCTGTGGCGCGGCACCGCGATGTCGCTGTTGACGTCGACGGCGCGCCACGGCCCGGGCGGCAAGCGTGGCTGATCCATTGATCACGACCACGACGACGGCGACGGCGACGGCGACGGCGACGGCGACGACGGAGAATCCGGTCGTGTCGGTCGAGCGCTGGGCGACGCTGCGCGGGCGCTCAGCCCTCGTCGTCGTTGGCTGCGTCGCCACCGCCGCCGCCCGCGACTTCGCCGACCGCGTCGTCGACGGATCGGCCCTGCCCCTGCCCACCGACGCGCGCGATCCGCGGCAGGCCGATGTGCTGATCGTCGTCGGGCGCGTGTCACACAAGCTGGCGCCGCACCTCGTCGAGCTGTTTCAAGCGTTGCCCGACGACGCCCGCGTCATCGCCTTCGACGACGACGACGACGACGTCTACGCCGTCGCCCGCGCCGACAGCGTCGTCGACGTCGACGTGCTCGTGCGCGGCTTGCCGCCCGACGAGGGCACGCTGCAGCGGGCGCTGGTCGCGCTGTTCGGGGCGCGCCCGTGAGCGCCACCGCCGCCCTCGTCAAGGCCCGCTTGCCCACGCTCGACCACGAGGCGGTCGTCGATGGCGACGTCGACATCTTCGTCGTCAAAGCCAAAGACGTCGTCGTGCTCGCCTCATTTCTGGCCAAAGACCGCGACGCCTCGTTCGACTGCTTCGTCGACGCCTGCGTCGTCGAACGCGGCCCGCGCTTGTGGTGGGTGGTGTGCCTCGCCTCGCGCGCGCACGAGTCGCGGCTGCAGATTCGCTGCGTGCTCGACGACGACGATCCGTCGGTGCCGACGCTGACCAGGCTCTTTTCGCAGGCCTGGTCGGCCGAGCGCGAGGCCTGGGAATTCTTCGGCGTGACGCCGCACGGCCACCCGTCGCTGCGGCGCACGCTCTTGCCGATGGGCTTCGCCGGACACCCAGGCAAGGCCCGCTACAGGCTTCACAAAGCGCAGCCGCAAGTGCGGCCCACCGACGCCCCTGCCCGCGTCGTCGTCGGCGGTGAGCCGTGAGAACCATTCTCGAGGCGCTGCCGAACGCGCTCTTTCCTGACCTGCAGAAAGAGAGCGACGACCCCGGCGTCAAGAGCGACCTGCTCGACGACGATCTGGTCCGTCCAGAGGCCGAAGATGAGCTGCCCGGCGATGGCGCCTCGAGTCAAGGACGCGGACGCAAGAGCCCCCTCGCGCGTCACCTCGTGCACACCATCGGTCCTCTCGATCGCGCGCTGCCTGTGCCTTTGGGGCTGCAGCTCTCGCTCGAAGGCGCCCGCGTCACCGCCGTCGTCGTCGACACCGGCTTCACGCACCAGGGCATCGAGCGGCGCTGCCTCGGCAAGTCCGTCGTCGACGCCGGGCTGTGGCGCGTGGTCGCCCGCGCCGAGCCGGGCCTCGTGTCGGTCTTCGCCCTCGCCCGCGCTCTCGAGCGCCTGAGCGGACAGACGCCGTCTTTGACGACGACGCGGCAACGCCAGCTCGCCCTCGATCTCTGCACGGTGCGCGAGAACGCTTGCGTGTTGGCGCAGCCCGCCCTGGGTGGTGACGTCGAAGACGCCCGCGCCGCCGCCCGCGCCGCCGCCGCCCTCGTCGAAGGCTTCGTCGCCGGCGACGTCTTCTACGCACCGCTGCACCTGCGTCGCCGCATCGCCAGCGAAGAGCGCGCGGCGATCTTGAAGCGGCTCGCTGACGTCGTCACGCCGTGGCGGCGCATCGCTCCGCAGCGGTTGTTCGGACACCTCGAAGACGTCGGCGTGCTCGACGCCATCGCGTGTCGCCGTCTCGGCGTGACTGGTCCGGCCCTGCGCGCGGCCGGCGCCGTCGACGACGAACCCACCATCGAGCTCGAAGCTGCCGCGCCTGCCGCCACGCTCGAGCGCACCGGCGATGCGCTGGCGCGCTTGTGCACGCGCTACGACGACGGCACCGCCGCGCTCGAGCGCTTGCAGCAGCGTTTGCAAGCCGAAGAAGCAGACGCAGCAGAAGACGACGCGGGCGAATTCGCAGCCAAAGACGGCATCGGCACCGCCGTCGTCAGAGGACCCGGCGGCGGCTGCGCCGTCCTTGTCTCCGTCGCCGGCGGCGTCGTCGAACGAATGCGCTTGCGTCCGCCCGACCTCGCTCTGATCGCGGCGCTGCCGCGCGCGCTGTCTGGCGTCGCCCTTGACGACGTCGCTGCCGTCGTCGCGTCCTTTGGCATCAAGATGTCAGCGGTCGATCGCTGATCTAGAAGTGCGGCATGGCTGCCAAGAAGAAGCCCAGCGGACCGCCCGAAAAAGTTCACAAGGCCGGCATCGTCAGAGACGAGACGGCATACCTCTATTACGTCGACAAACACTGCAACGTCGTGCGCATGGCGCGGGGCGTCGCCAAGGCAAAGACCGAGGTCATCGTGACCACTGGACTGAAGCGCGAGAAGGGCTTCGGCTACTTCATCGACGCCGACGGCGACGTCGCCCGCGAGCACGAATCACGGTTCCGTAGGCTCCCGGTGCGCAAGGTCATTGGCAGCAGC
>JANNAY010000377.1:0-1696 GCA_031384945.1 Deltaproteobacteria bacterium | reverse complement strand
ATCAAGAGGAGGATTCCATGAGCCCCGCCACCTGGCCCCGCGACGATTCGCTGCATGAACGCTTGCTGGTCATCCCGTCCAACGAAGCAGACGGCGTCAGAGTCGAAGAAGTCATCGACCTCAAAGACGAGCTCGCAGCCGGCGACCTCGTCGTCGTCAACGACGCCGCCACCGTCCCGGGTTCACTGCACGGCACCTTCGGCGCGCAGGCGATTGAGCTGCGGCTGTTGTCCAACGTCGACGACCTCAGTTGGCGCGCCGTCTTGTTCGGCGCCGGCGATTGGCACACGCGCACCGAGCACCGCGCAGCGCCGCCCCTCGTCGACGCCGGCGACACGCTGTCGTTCTCGACGCCACGCACGCCGCTCGAAGCCCGCGTCGTCGACGTCGACCCGCTGTCGCAGCGCTTGCTGACCGTGCGCTTCGCCGGCGCCGTCGACGACGTCTGGGCCGGCATCTACGGCGTCGGACGTCCTGTGCAGTACGCGCACGTCGAGCGCGACCTCGAGCTGTGGCACACGCAGACCGCCTACGCGGGGCGACCGTGGGCGGTCGAGCTGCCGTCCGCCGGACGCCCCTTGCGCTGGCCGCTGCTGCAGGCCCTGCGCGACAAGGGCGTCGACGTCGTCACGCTCACCCACGCGGCGGGACTGTCGGCCACCGGCGACGCCGCCATCGACGCCGCCCTGCCCTTTCCTGAGCGCTACGAAATTCCGCAGAGCACCGTCGACGCCATCGCCAAAGCCAAAGCACGCGGCGGCAGAGTCGTCGCCGTCGGCACCACCGTCGTCAGAGCCCTCGAAGGCTGCGTCGCCGACCACGGCGCCATCCGCGCCGGCGCGGGCGTCACCGGCTACAAGCTGTCGCCGCACACGGTGCCCGTCGTCGTCGACGCGCTCTTCACCGGCATGCACGAGGCGACCTCGAGCCACCACCAGCTGCTGCAGGCCTTTGCCGGCCACGACGTCCTCGAGCTCGCCTACGCCCGCGCCCGCGCCGCCGGCTTTCTCGAGCACGAATTCGGCGACTCGTGCTTGTTGTGGCGACAAACCGCTGCGCTTTCGCATCGTTGACGTCGACGCCGACAACTCTACTCTCTGATGATCTCGATCGAGATGATCTCTTGGTTCATCTGCTGCACGCGCAAAATCACATCACCTTTGAGGCCGACTTCGGAGACGCTCTCGCTGCCCTCGCGCCGCAGGGCGTCGGGAAACACCGTCAGCAAGTCAGGACACGGCTTGCCCATCGCGACCGCCCCGTCACCGACAGCGAGGTCGGGGAGGTCGGCCTGGTGGATCGAGATGTCGAAGAGGCGGTCGCGGCGAAACTCGAACACCGAGTACGAGATCGACAGTTGCACGACGCCTTCATCTTGCGTCCACACAGCATTGGGTCGACCCCAGATGTCGATCACTTCTTGCATCGACATGCCGAACGAGACGCCACCGAGGCCGCTGGTCAACGCCTGCGCCGGCGCCTGCGCCAGCCGCGCTGCCGTCGCCGTCGTCTTCTCTTTCGGTCCATCGACCAGCTTCTGCAGCGCGCCGTTGTAGTCGGTCGACGACAGCGAGGCCGGCGGCGTCACGCAGCCACCGACGACAACAACGACCGCGACGACTGCCCCTCTCATGGCCGACGCGTGCGCGGCAGCGGCTTGATCGAGAGCTTCACCGACGTGCCCTTGCCCAACGCC
>JANNAY010000326.1:0-1726 GCA_031384945.1 Deltaproteobacteria bacterium | reverse complement strand
CGAGGCCGACGGCGGCGACGGTGAGGGCGGTGGCGGTCGTGCGCCAGCCTTCGACGGCGAGGGACTGCGCTGGATCGAGCTGTCCGGTCGAATCGAAGCCGGACTGCAGCTCGTTGAAGGCGAGCTGGTTGCCGACGACGGCGGCGACGGCGCCGGCGCCCGCGACGACGGCGGCGCCGACGACGACGCCGCCGACGACACCGACGGGCAGCCGGCTCGGTGGTGACTTGCCTTCGGCCCAGCCGACGACGAAGCGCTCGTGGCCCGGCGTCACCGCCGGCAACGTCGACGAGGCCCAGAAGCCGTTGGCGAATTCGGCGTCGAAGGCGTGGGCGAACAGTCCGGTGAAGGGTCCTTCGCCGCCGCGGGCAGCGAGGGGCACCTTGGCGAAGTCGAGCGACGACAGCGCGTAGGCGCCGCCGCTGCGCGGCACGAGCACCGCCTCTTCGACGACGTCACCGCGCTGCCGTTGCACGAGAAAGAAGGGCTGGCCGGCGAGGGCCACGTAGACGGGTCCGGCGGCGTTCACCTCGGTCCACGGCACGCCGCGCGGGTCGATCAGGCGCACATGCGCTGGCGCGTCGATGGCGAGAAAGGCGGCGTCTTTGCCGCTGCGCAGATCGCTGAGCGCGCTGTGTGGGCGCTGCAGCGGCGGCTCGGCGAACACCTGCAAGCGCGCCCGCGGGTCGTCGAGCCCCGCAGAGGCGGCGGCGACAAAGGCGGCGGCCTCGGCGTACTCGACGCGGCCGTCGCCGTCGACGTCGCCGGCGCCAGACAGCGCCGAGCGCAGCAAGTACGAGAACACCCCCGACGAGAGCGCGCGCGACTCGTGCACTTCGGTCGCCTGCGACGTCGACACGAGCAGCCCGGTGCGCGCGGCGAGGGCGGGCGTCAGCGGGTCTTGCAGCGCGTTCAGCAGCGCGGGCGTCAGCGGCACGCCGGCCTTGCTGTCGCCGTCGCCGCCGCGGCTCTTGACGAAGAAGTACGAGGCGCAGGCGTCGACGATGACGTGGTTGAGGTCGGCGGGCGACGCCGCCAGCACCTGGGTGGCGAGGTCGCTGCGCGTGAACGGGCCGTCGGCGAAGACGACGAAGCCCTGGCCGCCGTCATCGACGTCGCCGTGGCCGGCGAAGGCGAAGACCAGCTCGGTCTGGCGTCCGCGCTCTTTC
Organism: Deltaproteobacteria bacterium; assembly: GCA_031384945.1. Taxonomy (GTDB): domain Bacteria; phylum Myxococcota; class UBA727; order UBA727; family VGSZ01; genus VGSZ01. Next base: position 557 of record JANNAY010000326.1, on the reverse strand, counting down.
TCTTGGCGCAGCGTCCAAAACGCCTCGCCCAGGGCGCCAGCCAGCGCTTCTTTGGTCGGCGGTCGCGCCACGTCGGCGAGATCGGGAAACGCCCGGGCGCTCTCTTTGTCGAACGTCGTCAGCAGCCACGCCCGCGAGGCGCCCGGCGCCAGCGAGAGAAACAAGCGGGCGGCGTCGTCGTCGGCGAACGAGAGCGGCGGCCGCGGATCCGGCGCGCCGCCGTTGGCGCCGACGATGACGACGACGCGGGCTGGGCCAGCGACGGCGGGGCCGGCGACGGCGGGGCCGGCGATGGTGAGGGCAGCGGCAGCCAGGGCGACGGCAGAGTTCACCGGTTGTCTCGCAGGTTCAGGCGGCCCTGAAAGCGCACATCGATGGGGAGCTTCTCGAGCTTGTCGAGGGGCGTACCCGAGCGCCGCGCCTGCGCCAGGCGGCGGGCGACGTCGGCGCCGTCGAAGCTGTGGTCATCGAGCAAGACGAAGAGGGTGACGGCGCCGCCGGGGCGCGGGGCGGCGGTGTCGATGACGTCGTCGGCGTGTCCTTCGGGCAGCAAGCGC
>JANNAY010000375.1:0-4174 GCA_031384945.1 Deltaproteobacteria bacterium | reverse complement strand
CGGCAGGGGCGTGCCGGCGAGGGTGGGGTGATCGGGGCCTGGTCCGAGGCGGGCCAGCACCTGCAGGCGCCGGCGCAGCTGCGTCGCGCTCTCTTGCAGCGCTGCGGCGAAGCGCTCGTCGTCGAGAGAGGCGGAGTTGGAGCGGGCGCAGAAGATGGCGCCTTCGCCGACGAGCTTCAGCGCCGTCTGGGCGATGTCGATGGCGCGCTTCTCGGCCTTGTCGCGCGGCAGCGCTTCGTGGGGCGGGTGGCAGATGACGACGTCGAAGGTGGCCTGCACTTGCTTCAGCCACGCCATCGGCTCGGCGGTGACGATGTCGATCTTGCTGCCGAGGTGGTTCTGCGCAGCGGCGGCGCGTCCTCGCTCTTGCAGCGCGGGGTTCTCGTCGACGAGCACCGCTTGCGATGCGCCAGCGTCGGCGAGGTGCAAGCCGAAGCCGCCGGTGTTGGCGTAGACGTCGAGGACGCGGCCGCGGGCGAACGCCCGCAGCTGCTTCATGGGATCGAGCTCGGCGCTGAGGCGGCGCACGTCGTTGCCGGTGAGGTCGACGCTGAGGGTCAGGCGGTCGTGCGCGAAGGTCTGCACAGCCTGATCGCCGCGCACGATGGACGCCGAGCGTCCACGGCGCACGACGACGCTGGCGGTCTTTTGCCGGGCGATGGTCGGCGACAAAAGATCGTCGAGCCAAGGCACGAGCACGGCGGCGTCGACGTCGACGTGGAGTCCGTCGCCGAAGCGGTCGACGAAGAGGCCGGGGACGGCGTCGGCCTCGCCATGGCACAGGCGCACCGCCTGATCGGGCGACGAGCCGGCGCTGCGCCGGTGCTCGGCCCGCTCGAGCCGCGTGATCAACAGGCTCAGCGGATCGCGGGTGCGCGTCGACGAGAGCAGCCGGGCTCTGACGTCGCTGTCTTTGTCGTAGAGGGCGGTGCCGACGGGCAAGCCGCCGTCGTCGACGAGGTCGCAGAAGGCGCCGCCGTCGCCGTCGTAAGAGGCGATGTCGTCGGGCCGCAGCCACGGCATGCCGGTGCGGGCGCGCTTGAGTCCGGCGCGTTTGACGATGGCGGTGCCGGTGACGGCGGGGCGAGGCAGTCCGCTGGGTTGCATGGGGTCGTCACGCTACCCCACCGCGCGCCGAAGACCTCACCCCTCGCTGCGCTCGGGCGAAGCCCAAGACGCGCGCCGAGCCTCTCCCCAAGCGCTCAGGATTCGTCACATCGTCGAGCAGCGGCATCGTCGTCGACGAAGGCCCCCCCTGGCCCCCCGAAACCGGGGGGAAATGCACACCCGCGGGCGGCTGCAGCTTCGAGCGCCCAATCTCAGTTTCGATGACGTCACGGGTGTCGACTTCCCCCCGGTTTCGGGGGGCCAGGGGGGCCTTCATGGCGCAGAGAAGATCGGGTAGCGACGTCGTCGGCGGGCCTTGCTAAGCGACCGGCACTTCACACGAGGAGCTCAGAATGCCCACCGCCGCCGTGTCGCCCGCCCTGCTGACGAAGTCGTTCAAGAAGGTCTGCGTGATCGGCGCCGGCGTGATGGGACAGGGCATCGCCGCTCATTGCGCCAACGCGCGCATCCCCGTGGTGCTGCTCGACATCGTGCCGCCGTCGATGAGCGACGATGACAAAAAAGCGGGGATGGAGACGACGACCAAGGCCTGGCGCAACAAGTTCGTGCTGGCCGGTCGTGACAGCCTGTTGAAGTCGAAGCCGGCGCTCTTGTTCACCAAGAGGGACGCCGACCTCATCGAGATCGGCAACCTCGAAGACGACCTCGGCAAAGCCGCCGACTGCGACCTCGTCGTCGAGGTCGTCGTCGAACGCCTCGACATCAAGCAGAAGCTCTTCGCCCGCCTCGAAGGCGTCGTGAAGCCCGGCACCATTGTCACGTCGAACACGTCGGGTTTGTCGATTGAAGGGATGACGGAAGGTCGCGGCGAAGAGTTCAAGAAGAACTTCGCGGTGACGCACTTCTTCAACCCCGTGCGCTACATGCCGCTGCTCGAGATCGTGGCCGGCACCAAGACCGACCGCGCCGTCGTCGACAAGCTCTCGCGCTTCGGCTCGCAGGTGCTCGGCAAAGGCATCGTCTACGGCAAAGACACGCCCAACTTCGTCGCCAATCGCATCGGCGTCTTCGGCATCATGGAGACGATCCGCATCATGATCGAGGACAAGTACAACCTCGAAGAGGTCGACGCCGTCTTCGGCCCCGCCATCGGCCGCGCCAAATCCGCCGTCTTCGGCACCGCTGACGTCGTCGGACTCGACACCTTCGTGCACGTCGCCCAGAACTGCTGGGACAACCTGCCCAAAGACGAGCGCCACGAAGTGTTTCAGATTCCGGCCTTCTTGAAAAAGATGGTTGAGAACAAGTGGTTGGGTCGCAAGACCAAGGGTGGCTTTTACAAGAAGGTCGGCGAAGAAATCCTCACCCTGGATTGGGAGAAGATGGAGTACCGGCCCAAGGCGAAGGTGCGCTACGAGTCCCTCGGCGCGGTGCGCAACCTCGAGACCACCGCCGAGAAGGTCAAGGTCATGTTTGGCGCTGAAGATCGCGCCGCTACCTTGTTCTGGAAGTCAACGGCGGCCACGCTCATCTACGCAGCGAATCGTCTGGGCGAGATCGCCGACGACATCGTGAACATCGACAACGGCATGAAGTGGGGCTTCATGCACGAGCAGGGTCCGTTCGAGACCTGGGACGCCATGGGCGTCAAGGCCGCCGTCGAGCGGATGAAGAAAGACGGCATGAAGGTGCCGGCGTGGGTCGACGAGATGCTCGCCAGCGGCCGCGACAGCTTCTACGCCGTCGACGACAAAGGCGTGAAAACCTACTGGGACCTCAAGCAAAAGAAGGCCGTCGCCCTCGACGAAGGCCCGAAGGTGCTGAGCTTCAACCTGCTGAAGGCCAACAAAGAACGCGTCATCAACGACGCCTACGGCACCACGCTGGTCGACCTCGGCGACGGCGTGCTCGCCTGTGAATTTCACACCAAGCTCAACGCCGTCGACGACGAGATCGTCAACGGCCTCAACCGCGCCCTCGACCTCTGCGAAGCCGGCAAATACGACGCCCTCGTGCTCGCCAACGACGGCCGCAACTTCAGCGCCGGCGCCAACATCCTCTTGCTCGCCCTGCAGGCGCGCGAGCAGAACTGGACGGCCCTCAACGAGATGGTGAAGGCGTTTCAAGACGTCTGCGTGCGCCTCAAGTACTCGTCGATCCCGACGGTGGCGGCGCCCTTTGACCTCACGCTCGGAGGCGGCGCCGAGATGGCCATGTGGTGCAACAAGATCCGCGCGCACGCCGAGCTCTACATGGGCCTCGTCGAGGTCGGCGTCGGCCTCATCCCCGGCGGCGGCGGCAACATCGAGATGTTGGCGCGCACCCTCGAAGGCGCTGTCGACGACCCGACCTACCCGACCGAGGGGCTCATCCGCCGCGCGCTCGAGTGCGTCGCCATGGCGAAGGTGGGTACGTCGGCCGAAGAGTCGCGTGAATTGATGTATCTTGCTCCCACCGATGGCGTGACGCTCAACCGTCGCCATGTGCTCGCCGCCGCCAAAGCAGAAGCCAAAGGCATGGCCGACGCCGGCTTCACCGCCCCGCGCCGCCGCACCTTCCGCCTGCCTGGCAAGTCGGCCTACGCGACCTTCGAGATGGCCCTCGGCTCGATGAGAGACGGCCACTTCGTCTCTGATCACGACCTGAAGATCGCGCTCAAGGTGGCCCACGTGATGACCGGCGGCGACTGCTCGCCGCGCAACAAGGTCACCGAGCAATATTTGTTGGACCTCGAGCGCGAGGCCTTCCTTTCACTGTGTGGTGAAGAGAAGTCGCAGGCGCGCATTGCCCACATGTTGGAAACCAACAAGCCGCTGCGAAACTGAGCGGCATGCCAGGGGTCGACATGGGCGCGCTCCTCTTTCGTTGGCGCCTCGCGGTCATCGTGGGGCTCACCGCGGCGGCCATCGTCGCAGCGGTGTTGCTGGCGAAGCAGGAGCCGCCCGCCGACGCGTTGGACCTGCGCTCGTTGTCCGACGTCGCCGGGCAGGGCGTGGTCTTCGCTGTCACTGGCGCGCTGTTGCTGTTGGGCTTCTTGCTGCGCACCGCCGGAGAAGCCCGCCTCGGCGCCGTCGTCTACGGCCAGGACGCTGCGCCGCGCGTCGTC
>JANNAY010000296.1:0-5165 GCA_031384945.1 Deltaproteobacteria bacterium | reverse complement strand
GCCCACGACGACGCCGCTGCCGACGCCCACGTCGACAGAGCCGGCGCCGGCGTTTCCGACGACCAGGCCGACGACGACGACGACGACGACGACGACGACCCCGACGACGTTGGCGGCCAACCCCACCAGCGATGAACGTCGCGTGGTGCGCGTCGCCGTGCCCGCCGTCAGCACCGGCGATGTTGCAACGCAACAAGGGCGCCTCGGCGTGCTCTTCACCCGCGCCCTCTCTGACGAAGTGCAGAAGCACCAGCGCGCCAGCGTCGTCGACAGCGTGCAGGTCGAAGGGCTGCTCGATCCCGAGTCCGAGGCGCGGCTGCAAGGCTGCAAAGACGACCGCTGCGTGGCCGACGTCGCCGCCGCCCTCGGCGCCGACGTTTGGCTGCAAGGCTCGATCGCCGATGACAGCAGCGGTCGCGTCGTCACGCTGCGCCGCACCAACCGCGACGGCAAGGTGCTGCTCGCCGAGCAGCGCTTGATCCTCGACGACGGCGAGGCCGCGCTGGCGTTGATCGGACCGGCCGTCGATCAGCTCTTCAACGATCTGCCGCTGCGCGAAGGCGAACACAGCGGCGCCAGCGACGACGTCAGCAAAGCGCTGCGGCCGCCGCCGCTCGACCCGTGGATGCCTCTCGCCATCGGCGGCGTCGCCGGCGTCTTCGCTGTCGTCGCTGTCGGCGCCGGCGCCGTCAACGTCGCTGCATACAACGAAGGCAAAACGCTCGCGACCTCAGGATCGTTGCAGAAACCCATCGACGGCGACGCTCTGCTCGCGCAGCAGAACGCCGTGCGCGGATCTTTTCCTGTTGTGGTCGGCGCCGGCATCGCCGCCATCGTCGTCGGCGCTGGCGCCGGTGTCGCCGCCGCCTTTACCGACTGGGACGGCGTCAGAGACCTCACGTCCGACGAGTAGCCGCGTGGTTTGCTGAGAAAATCGCGCGCACCTTTGCCCATTTCATTGGACACCCAAATGACCTTCTTCAAGTCACCCCGTCTGCTGCTCGCCGTCGCCAGCGTCGTCGCCAGCGTGCTCGCGCTCAGCGCCTGTCCTGACTTCGTCATCCCGCCCGACGCCATCGTGGCCTGCGGCAAAGACGGCGACTGCCCCGCCGGCAGCAGCTGCAACGCCGACATCGACCGCTGTGTCGCCGATGCGCCGCCCGAGACCGACGCGCCAGTGCTGTCAGACATCAATGTCGATCCGCGGCGTGGCGGGCTCAACGCCGTCTTCACGCTGCGCTTCGTCGTCGACGAAGCCCTCGCCAAAGACCCCGTCGTCGTCGTCGCTGGCGCCGACGTCACCGGCGTCGATGGCGACAAGAACGATCCGGCCAAGCCCTGGGTGTTCAGCTGGACGGCCGACGGCGACGAAGCCGAAGGCGATAACGACATCAGCGTCAGCGTTGTCGATGTGTTCGGCAACGCGCGCACACAGGTGCTCGAGGGCGCTTTCAACCTCGACTTCAGCCCGCCGACCATCGACGACCCGGGCCTCGACCCGGTCATCGGCGATCCGAACCTGAGCTTCACCGTGCGCCTGCAGGGCGCGCAGCGCTTGCGCGTCAGCGGCGACATCGACGACGACAAAGACCTCGTCGTCACGGGCGAGAGCGCCGACGTCGACGTCGTCTTCACAGCAGGCGACGGACGCAAGCAGCTGCAGCTCGAAGCCTTTGACGACGTCGGCAACAGCGCCAGCCTCGATCTCGAGGTCACCATCGACTCATCGGTGCCCTTCTCACGCCCCACCATCGCCGCCCGCGGTGGACAAAGCGCCATCAAGAACGACGACGTCGTCGACGTCGCCGGCAGCGTCACGCCAGGCGCCATCATCATCGGCGTCAAATTGGTCGACGAAGACGGCGCCGACATCGGCAACGTCAGCGGCGTCGTCGTCGACAACGTCACCGGCGTCTTGAGCGGCAGCGTCGACGTCGGCGCTCTCGGCGACGCCGCCGAAGCCCGCCTCGTCGTCACCGTCGTCAAAGCTGCGGTCGCCTCGCCCGAAGCGCAGAGCCGCAGCAACGCCCTCGTCGTCGACAACACAGCGCCCGCCAACGCGACCTGCTCGCTGCCGGCGCGCACGGCGTCGACCAACGTCAGCTTCGCCCTCGACGCCGATGACTTCGTCGACGTCGAGGTCACCGGTGATGTCGTTGACGCGCGTCCGTTCGCGCCTCTTGTTGGCAGCGCGGTCAACCTGATCTTGAGCGGCGGCGAGGGCGACAAGACGCTGACTGCGCGCTTCAGAGACGGCGCCCACAACCTCACCTCGTGCTCAGCGACGACGACGCTCGACATTTCGGCGCCGGTCTTGACCAACGTCTTGCTCACGCCGCCCGCCGGGCAGACCGCCGTGCAGTCCGATCAAACCGTCACCGTCAGCGGCACCGTCGACGTCGCTGGTGCCACCGTCGTCAGCGCCCGCTTGCTCAACCAGGCCTTTGTCTTCATCGACAACATCGACGGCGTCGTCGTCACCGGCACCACCGTCAGCGGCAGCTTCGTCGTCGACGACCTCGTCACCAATTTTTCAGGGGCGCCCGCCGCCGGCCTCGTCGTCGAGCTCGTCGTCGCCGAAGGCGGATTGTCGTCGCAGCCGGTGCGCAGCCCGCAGCTCAACATCGACGACGTGCCGCCCACCAACCCCGTCGTCACTGCCCCCGCCGACGCCGACGTCTTCACCGTCGACCTCGACGTCGCTGGCTGCGCCGGTGCCAGCGCCGTCGCTGTCAGCGGCGACATCGCCGTCAACAACGGCGTCTTCGTCGACCTGCCCGCCGACGGCGTCGTCTCGGTCGTGTTGAGCGCTGGCATCGGCGCCAAAGACCTCGACGTCGTCTGCCGCGACGGCGCCTTCAACGTCTCCGGCGTCGACAGCGTCAGCATCAACCTCACCACCGACGACGTGCTCAGCGCCCCGTCGTTGACCGGGCCGGCCACGCAGACCGCCATCAAGAACGGCGACACATTGGTGGTCGGCGGCGCGGGCGAGGCGGGCGCGGTCGTCACGAGCGTCAGGCTCGTCGACACGGCCACCGGCAACACCGCGCAGACGCTGTCGGCGTCGACGGTGACGTTGGCGGGCACGACGCTGTCGGGCTCGTTTGCCGCCGCCGGCTTGACCAACAACCAGAACGTCGTCGTCGAGGTCATCTTGACGGCCCGCGGCCGCTCGTCGATCGCTGCCAACTCGCGCTCGGGTGCCCTCGCCGTCGACGTCGCTGTGCCTGTCGCGCCGGTGGCCAACAAGCTGCGCCTCGTCGAGACCACCGCAGCGGCCAACGATCCCGCCCGCGTCGACGACGCCACCAACAACGCCCTCGCAGCCTCTGCCATCGCCGGCGCCGTCGTCGACGCTGCCTTCGTCGAACTCTGCGCCGACGCGGCCTGCAACACCGTCGTCGCCGGCCCCGTCGCTGTCGATGGCGCTGGTGGCTTCTCGGCCACCGCCCTCGCCTTTCGCGCCAACCACGACATCTTTGTGCGCGGCGTCGACGGCGCCAAGAACCGCGGATCCACAACCCGGGTTGTGGTTCCTCGCATCACCTTTGCCAGCGTCGCGCCAGCCGTCGCCAACGCGGCTGACGATGTGATCATCAGCTTCTCGACCAGCGTCGCCGTGCGCGCCGATCCTGTCGTGCTCGTCGACGGCAACGCCGCGGTCTTGCAGTCGCAGACCGGCAACAACTTCGTCTTTCGCTACGACACGCTCGGCAACGAAGGCGACGGCACCGTCGTCGTCAGGGTCACCGCCGAAGACGCCAACACCTTCGCCGCCGGCACCACCGGCACCGAAGCCGTCACCACGGTGCTCGACTTCACGGCCCCCGTCATCGACGCCGCCCAGATCACACTGGTGCAGAACAACCCTGGCACCGCCGACACCATCACCAGCGTCGCTGCCGCCGTCGTCGACGCCCTCGACACCGCTGTCGACGTCGAAGTCCGCGGCGACGGCAACCTCGTCGCCAACCGCGTCACCAGCGCCGACGGATCCTTCGCCGCCGTCAGCCTCGGCGACAACGTCGTCAGCGTCGTCGTCATCACCGCCAGCGACGATGCCGGCAACACGCGCACGTTGACCTTGAACAACGACCGCGCAGCGCCGGTGCTCAGCAACGTCGCCGTCTCAGACGACATCTCGAAGAACGGCGACGTACTCACGATCTCGTTCCGCGTCGTCGACGCCGCCAACGCGTTGCGCGCCGACCCCGTCGTCACCGTCGGTGGGCGCGCTGCCACGCGCGCGCTCGGCAACAGCGGCGAGAGCCCCGTCAACGAAGACTTCAGCTTCACCTTTACCGTCAACAGCGCCGTCGACGACGAAGGCGCCAACGCCGTCGCCATCGCCGTCGTCGACGTCAGAGGCAACGCCGCCAGCGCCGCCGACGACGTCATCCTCGACTTCACGCCGCCGTCGCTGCGCAACACCACCCCCGGCGATCGCGCGGTGTGGAACCTGGCACCTTCTGCCTTTGGCTCCGTCGTCGACGCAGGCAGCGGCCTCGCCGCCACCGGCAGCGTCGTCGTCAAAGACGTTGGCGGCGCCGTCGTCTTCTCAGGCGCCATCGACAACGTCGGCGACCGCTGGTCGGGCGTCGTCGCCAGCGCCGGCTTCGTCGATGGTGATGACTATGAAGCGACCTTTGCGTGGCTCGATTTGGCAGGCAACAGCGCGTCGGTCGTCCGCGACTTTACCTACGATGACGTCGCCCAGGCCCAGCCGGTCGCGCTCGATGCCATCGAGGTCAATGGTGACGTGCTCTTGACCTGGGTGCCCAGCAACAGCCCCGCCGCCGACTCTTTCAAGGTCTACTACGACGGCTTCTTGGTCACAGTTCCTGCGTACAGTGGAACTGATGCTACCGAAGGACCCTCGCCCATCGCCGTCGCCGGAATCGAAGTCGACACCGTCGTCACCGGCCTCGACCGCGGTGACCACGTCTTCGTCGTCACCGGCGTCAGCGCCGCTGGCGAGTCGGCGTATTCGAACGAAGTCCTCGTCACGATCCCGTGAGTGGGCCGCGTCGCTGCGCGAGCACCTCACCCGGCGCTGCGCGCCACCCTCTCACGCTTCGCGGAGAGGGCATCACCGAGACACACTGCAGAGTGTTGCCTTTTTGATGTGCGCCTCCGCGCGTCTCGACGACATGGGCGGTCGC
>JANNAY010000374.1:0-1728 GCA_031384945.1 Deltaproteobacteria bacterium | reverse complement strand
CAGCTTGTCGCGCAGGTCGGGGTTGGCGTGCCGCACGCCGCTGTCGACGACGGCGACGTCGAGGTCAGGGTCGCCGACGGTCAAGTCCCAGGCGGCCGGCAGCTTGATCGAGTTGTAGTGCCACTGCCCCGGAAACAGCGGATCGTTGGGCACGATCGAGCCGTGAAAGCGGCGGTTGTCGGCGAAGAGCTTGATGTGCGGCTCTTTCAGGGCCGTCATGCGTTCGAGAAACGCCAGCGTGCGCGACTCGTCGAGCGGGCCCTTGTCATCGGTCATCGACAGCTTGCAGACGACGCGAAACTTGCAGGAATCGACGCTGACGGTGACGTCGTCGAAGCCGGCGGCGGCCTTCATGCGCTCGAGCACCGGCCCGAGTGTGTCTTTGTGAAACGTGGCGCGCTCGAAGAGCACCAGCGCGTCGCCGGGGCGGAACTCGACAGGGTCGACGACGGCTTCGCGCCGCCGCGAGGCGCCGACGACGAGGGTTGGGCGCTGCGGGTTGCCGGCGACGGCGTTGGCGACCTCGTTGCGGGCGCCGCGTGAGCCGTCGGCGTGCACCGCGAGGCCGCCGCTGCGGTCGACGCTGGTGACGGTGCCAGAGATGGATCCGCTGTCGGCGATGGGAGGCTTCGGCGGCGGGTCGACGTCGAAGCAGGCGTTGCACCCCGCCACAACCAAGACGACCGCACCGACGACGACGACGCGCTGCATCGCGACCTCCAACCAAATGCTCGACATGAAATTCACCGTACCACGGGGTTATCGGTCGGCCGGGGCGGCGCGTCCGGTGAAGGCTTCACCGCGGGCGGCGTCGACGACGTGCTCGACGACGGCGGCGGCACCCCGGATCGGACGAGGGCACGACCGCGGGTGAAGCCCGTCAATCGCACTTGCAGCTGGTCGCTGGTGTTGAGGATGAGCGGCAGCCGGTCGTCGTCGTCGGAGACAAAGACCGTCAGGGGCCGCGCCTCTTGCCCTGGCTTCGCGCGCAGCACGCTGAGGTCGAGCCGCCGCGCCTTGCGTGTCGCATAGGGCGATGACGTCTCGACGACGCCACCGACGGCGCCGAACACGCGCCAGAGCCGGCGACGGTGAAAGAGCTCGAAGCAAAACTTCTGGCCCTCTTTGAGGTCGCGCGAGCGCAGCCAATAGACGATCGAGAGCACGTCGACGACGTCGGCGCGGCTGGTGGGCTTGGTGTCGCGCACGGTTTGCTTGCCTTTGGCGAAGTGATCGAGCCGGGCGTTGATGCGCGCGCCGCGCGGTCCTGACGGCGTCAGCGTCGACGGCGCGAACACCGCGTCTTCGCGCGTCGTCGACGGCGCCTGCTCGAACAGCTCGCGCGTGACGGTGCGGTTGGCCATGCGCAACGGCTCGACCGTCTGCGGGTCGAGAAACGACACCATGCTGGCGTCGATGGCGCCAAAGGCAGCGAGGAAGCGGTCGGTGCGGGCGCGGGCGACGACGGGGTAGACGTCGACGCCGTCGACGCGGGTCTTGTCTTCGACGTGCAAGCCGACGCGGCCGGCGCGGACGCCGACGAGGGCGAGCTCGAAGGTCAGGCTCTCGCCAGGCCCGAAGGGCAAGCGCTCACGCAACATGGGCAGGCCAGCGTCGACGCAGCTGCCGAGCAACGGCGCGGGCTCGACCTCGAGCACCTTGGGCTTCGGTCGCGTCAGCGGCAGCGGCGAGAGCGAGAGCGGGGCGAGGTCGTCGTCGTCGTCGTCG
>JANNAY010000265.1:0-2534 GCA_031384945.1 Deltaproteobacteria bacterium | reverse complement strand
CCCACGAGATCTACACGAACCCGTACTCTATTTCCCTCCCGGAGTAGATTCAGTTCTTCGACTTCGTGATCCCCCGCGCGGGCTTCGTCATCGCCACCGACGGCTTCACCGGCTTGTGCGACGTCTGCCCCGGCTTCTTCGACGACGGCGCCGACGTCGACGGCGATGGATTCGGCGACGCTTGCGACGCCTGCCCCGGCGTGGCCGACGACCAGGGCGACCTCGACGAAGACGGCGTCGGCGACGCCTGCGACGACGTCACCGACGAATGCGCCCTCGCCGTCGATGACTGCGACGACGTCCACGGCGTCTGCGTCGACGATGTTGGCGTCGGCTTCCACTGCGACTGCGCCGACGGCTACGTGCTCGACGGCGACACCGCCTGCGTCGACGTTGACGAGTGCGACGACGACCCCTGCGACGTCGATCAGCTGTGCACCAACACCGACGGGGCGTTCACCTGCGAAGACGTCGTCATTGGCGAAGGAGAGGGCGAAGGAGAAGGAGAAGGCGAAGGCGAAGGCGAAGGCGAAGAAGGCGAAGGCGAAGAAGGAGAAGGAGAAGGCGAAGAACCCGGCGGCTGCGGCTGCGCGTCGTCGTCGTCTGCGCCGGTGGCGTCGTTGCTGGCGCTCATGCTGCTGCGCCGCCGTCGCGTTCACCGCTGAGCACTCATCCGTCGACGTCGACGACCCCGGCGACTTCTGCAGCGTCGTCGAGGACAGCGTCGACGCCATCGACGTCGGCGCCGGCGTCGGCGTCTTCGGCGGGCGCGACCCGCAGCGCGTCTTGAATGCGCTTCGCCAACGCGACGCCGATGCCTTTGACGGCGGCGACGACGTCGAGGTCGGCGTCGGCGACGGCCTGGGCCGATCCCAATTCTTTCAGCAGCGCCTTGCGCTTGTTCGGTCCGACGCCGGGAATCTCATCGAGCACCGAGCGCAGCGTGCGCCGCTTGCGCCGACCCCGGTGCGCGGTGATGGCGAAGCGATGGGCCTCGTCGCGGATCTGCTCGACGAGAAACCGGTCAGCGGTGTGCGGACGCAGCACCAATGGCTCTTTTGCGCCGGGCAAGAACAAGCGCTCGGGCGACGTCTGCAATTCGTCTTGTTGATCAGAGGGCGCGGCGCTGCCGGCCATCGGCTCTTCGCGCATCGTCTGCGGCCGCGTGCGCGCCTTGCCTGCCTTCTTCTTTCCGACATTGAACGTGCGCGCCTTGGCGATGCCGGCGAGGGCCACGCGCGGCGTCTCAGCAGAAGCAGGAGCGACGGCGCCGACCTCGTTGACGATGAAGATGCCAGCGTCTCTGCAGGCGGTGATGGCGACGTTGAGCTGGCCCTTGCCGCCGTCGACGATGATCAGGTCGGGCAGGTCTTTCTGCTCTTTGCCGCGGCGCAGCCGACGACCGACGGCCTCGTAGAGCATGGCGAAGTCGTCGGTGCCTTCGACGCTGCGGATGTTCATGCGGCGGTAGCGCGACTTGTCGGCGGCGCCGTCGACGAAGCAGACCTGTGAGGCGACGGCGTCTTCGCCTTGAAACAGCGAGATGTCGAAGCACTCGATCACCCGCGGCGACGCCGACAAACCCATGCGCTCTTGCAGGGTCGCGAGGCCGCGCTCGCGGGTCTCTCGCTTGCGCAGACGGTCTTCGATCGTCGTCACCGCGTTCTTCACCGCGATCTCGACGAGCTTGTTGTTGCGGCCGCGCTCGGGGACCTTGACCTCGACCTTCTTGGCCCGCCGCTCGCCGATGACCTCGGCGAGGGCGCGTTCGACGGCGCCGTCGGCTGAGAGCGGCAGGCTCAAGAGAATCTCGTCGGGGATCGATTGCACGTCGATGTCGTCGTAGAGCTGCGCCAGCCAGCTCTCGACCAGCTCTTCAGTGGGAAACTCGGCCTTGTCGAAGTCAAAGGTCTCGAGGCCCTGCATGCGTCCGTCGCGCACGGTGACGCGCGTGAGAATCAACAGCGCGCCGCGCCGCTCGACGCCGAAGACATCTTGGTTCTTGCGCGCCTCGACATCGGTCACGACCTGGTCGTCGAGGGCGCTGCTGATCGACAACAGTTGGTCGCGCACGCGGGCCGCGCCTTCGTAGTCTTCTGTGTCGCTCATGCCCAGCATGCGCTCGCGCAGCCGGTCGGCGAGCTCGGTGCGGCGGCCACCGAGAAACAGGGCCGCGTCTTGCAGTCCTTCACGGTACTCTGGAAGGTCGTAGACGCACGGCGCCGGGCAGCGCCCGATCTGGTGCTGCAAACATGGGCGCGCGCGGTTGTCGATGACCGAGTCGCGGCAGGTGCGCAGCTGAAAGTGCCGGTTCAACACCCGCAGCGTCGCCCGCGCCGACGTCGCCGAGTGGTACGGGCCAAAGATGCGCACGCCGTCTTCTTCGTCGCGCGGACCTCGCACCACCTCGACGCGAGGATAGCGGCGACGCCGTTGCAGCGACGCATCTGACGGCGGCCGCGTCTGCAGGCGCAGGTGAATGAAGTTCTTGTCGTCGCGCAGCTTGACGTTGAAGCGCGGCTGGTGCTGCTTGA
>JANNAY010000260.1:0-2805 GCA_031384945.1 Deltaproteobacteria bacterium | reverse complement strand
TGATCTCGATGGTGGGCAGCGCGCCGCCGCCGCCGACGCGCGCCGGCAGCGCGAGCCGCTTCATCTTGCCGGCGTCGACGTTGAAGCGCGTCTCGAGCGATGGCGTGGCGGAGCCCAGAATGCACACGGCGCCCTCGTGCTGCGCGCGCCACAAGGCGACATCGCGGGCGTGGTAGCGCGGGCTCTGCTCGTCTTGCTTGAGGCTCGGTTCGTGTTCTTCGTCGACGACGATCAAGCCGAGATCGCGCAGCGGCGCAAAGACGGCAGAGCGGGCGCCGACGACGACGCGGGCGTTGCCTTCGCGCACACGCTGCAGGCCGTCGCGCCGGTCGGCCTCAGAAATTTCAGAGTGCAGCACGACGACGCCGCCGTCGACGCTGGCCTCGACGCGGGCCACCAGCTGCGGCGTCAGTCCGATCTCGGGCACGAGCAAGAGGGCGCTCTTGCCGGCAGTCAACGTGCGCTGCAGGACGCGCAGGTAGACCTCGGTCTTGCCCGACCCCGTCACGCCCTCGAGCAGAAACGCCGAGCCCGGTGCCGCGTCGACGACGGCGTTGACGGCGGCGTCTTGTGCGTCGGTCAGCTGTGACGCAGCGCCCTTGCCGGTCAACCGCACGCGCCGCAACGGATCGCGCGTCTGGCTCTCGACGACCAGCCGGCCGAGCGCCTGCAGCTTGCTGGCTTTTTGCCGCGCGCCCCCGAGCGCCGTGTCGGCCTCGCGCATCGTCGGGTTGCGCTGCTCGACGTCGACAAATGCCCGCAGCCAGGCATCAAAGGCGCGCAGCGCGCTCGCCGCCCTTGGGATCTCTTGCCCGCCCTCGCGCGGCTGCAGGCTCTCGATCGTCTGCACCTTCGTCACCGGCCGCGCCGCCTGCAGCTCGTCGACGAGCCCCTTCTCGATCAGCTTCTGCAGGCGCAGGCGCGTACCACCGCTGCGCTTGAGCTTGGTCTCGTCGACGACGAGCCCCTCTTCGAACACCTGCAGCAGCGCCACGTCGGCGGCGTTCAGCCCCTCGCTCGAGAAGAACACCCGCGCGCGCTCGCCGCGCTCGCTGAGCTTGAAACGACGGCGCGGCGCCTCTTCGGTGTCGGGCGGCAGCACCAGCCGCAGCGCGTCGACGAAGTTGGCCTCGTAATAGCGGGCGACGAAGCGGGCGAGGGCGAGGCCTTTGGCGTCGACGACGGGGGCGCTGTCGAGCACCTCGCGCAGCAGCTTGGGCGTGACGCCTTCTTTCACGCCGTCGACGAAGCCGGTGACGACGCCGGTGACGTCTTTGCCGGCGAGCGGGACGACGACGCGGACGCCGGCGACGACGCGGTCTCTCAGCGCTTCGGGCACCGCCCATGTCAGCGGCCCGCGCTCGTCGAGCGCAGCCACCGATCGCAGAACGACGACCTCGACGAACACCGGTCAGCGTCGACGCCGGCGGGTGGTCGAGACGACGACGAGCCCGAGCCAGAGCGGGGCCCCGATGGCGTCACAGCTGCAGCCGGACGGTGGCGTGACGACGAGGTCTTCGCCGTCTGGCTCTCCTTCTCCTTCTCCTTCTCCTTCTTCGCCTTCGCCTTCTGACGTCGCGGGGAGGGTCAAAACAAAGGCGCGCACGCGGCGGGTGGCGACGTTGCCGACCACGGCGTTGCCGACGACGACGGTGCCGTCGGCAGAGACCGCCGTGGCCTGTGAGAGAAAGCCGCCGTCGAGACCCGCGAGGTCGATGCCGACGTCGACGGCGACGTCTTCGAGGCGCCGGATGCCGTCGCGCGCGGTGTAGATGAACGCCTCTTCGCTGTCGGGGTCGCCTTCGTCGACTCCGGTGGCGCTGCGGCCGACGATGACGGCGCCGTCGAAAGAGGCAGAGAGGGCCTCTGACGATGGAGAGCCGCCCGGCAGCTCGCCGAGACGTTCGGCGTCGCCGCCGTCGACGACGCGCACGGCCTGGATGAAGTCGCCGTCGGGGACGAAGCCGACGACGACGCGGCCGTCGCCGCTGATGGCAGCGGGGGCGACGGGCAGGTCGGCGCCGAGGGCGCGGTCGACGACGAGGTAGCCGCTGGAGAACGCGGCGCTGCCGCTGTCGTCGGCGCAGACGATGACGCGGCCGTCGTCGGAGATGGCGCGGGCCTCGCCGCGGGTGGCGCCGGCCCGCAGCGGCAGCGCGGTGGCGACGCCGTCTTCGACGACGAAGGGCAAGAAGTCGGCGTCGACCACCGGATAGGCGCCGCCAACGACGACGCGGCCGTCGCCGCTGACGGCCGCGATGTTGGTGATGGCCTCGTTGCCGCTCAGGTCGCCGAGGACGACGAACGCGTCGTCGAACGAGAAGCCGACCTGCACGCCGTCGACGTCGCCGGGCTCGACGGCGTTGCCGACATAGCCGGTGCCAAAGACGACGCCGTCGTTGGCGACGGCGACGCCGCTGCTGAAGACGAGGCCGCCGTCGAGGTCGCCGACGTCGACGAAGACGCCGTCTCTGGCGCGAAAGGCAAAGACGCCGGCGGCGCCGTTGTGCTGTCCGACGACCACGCGGCCGTCGGCAGAGACAGCGGCGGCGAAGGATCCACCGTCGGGATCGGGTGGCACGAGCAGCACGAGGCCGGGGTCAGCGGCGAGAAGCGAGAGGAACAGCAGCACGCGGGCCTCCGGAGTGATCGGGGTGATCGGGGTGGATCGGGGTGATCGGGGTGATCGGGGTGATCGGGGTGATCGGGGTGATCGGGGTGATCGGGGTGATCGGGGTGATCGGGGTGATCGGGGTGATCGGGGTGATCGGGGATCGGGGTGTTCGGGGATCGGGGAGCGGGGTG
>JANNAY010000202.1:0-1506 GCA_031384945.1 Deltaproteobacteria bacterium | reverse complement strand
CCGTCGTCGCCGACACCGACGGCGACGGACTCAAAGACGGCGCCGACATCTCCGCCGGCGGCGACCCACGCCACGGCGACACAGACAACGACGGCCTCAACGACCTGAGAGAGACGCAGCTCGGCACGCGTCTCGACGACGGCGACAGCGACGATGACGGGCGCAACGACGGCCAAGAGGCCGGACAAGCGAACCCATCGAACCCGCTGCTCGCCGACACCGACGGCGACGGCCTCAACGACGGCGCTGAGATCTTGCTCGGCAGCAACCCACGCCTCGCCGACACCGACAACGACGGCCTCAGCGATCTGCAAGAGCGCGACCTCGGCAGCAGCCCGGTCTCGCGCGACACCGACAACGACGGCCTCAGCGACGGCGCCGAGGTCACCCTCGGCACCGGCCTGCGCGACCGCGACTCTGACGACGACGGCCTCGACGACGGCGACGAGGTCGACCTCGGCACCGATCCCCTCGACAGCGACACCGACGGCGACGGTGTCAACGACGGCGACGACCCCGAACCCGGCGCCGTCGACGCCGACCGCGACGGCCTCAGCGACCTCGTCGAGGCGGGCCTCGGCACCGACAAAGACCTCGCCGACAGCGATGAAGACGGCGTCGATGACCTCGAGGAAATCGACGACATCGCCGACCCCCGCGACAGCGATGGCGACGACCTCATCGACGCCCTCGACGCCGACGACGACGACGACGGCATCGACACCGCCCTTGAAGGCGACGAAGACGCCGACGAAGACAACGACGGCACACCCAACTACCTCGACGACGACTCTGACGGCGACGGCTTGAGCGACCGCGAAGAGACCGCCGACGACCAAGACGGCGACGACGTCCCCAACTACCTCGACCTCGACTCTGACGACGACGGCGACGACGACGAAGACGAGGGCGACGGCGACGAAGACGGCGACGACGTGCCCGACTACCTCGACGACACCGACGACCGCGCCGTCGTCGACGCTGACGACGATGACGACGGCCTCAGCAACGTCGAAGAGGCCGACCTCGGCACCGACCCCGACAGCGGTGACTCTGACAACGACGGCGTTGGCGACGCGGAAGAGGTCGGCGCGCAATTCCCAGACGGCGCCGCCCGCTACACCGACGGCGACGGCGCCATCGACGCCCTCGACACCGCCGACGACGGCGACGGCCTCGCCACCGCCGACGAAAAAGCCGCCGCTGACGCCAACAGCAGCGCCGACCCCGACGGCGACGGCCGCCCCGCCTGGCGCGACGACGACTCCGACGGCGACGGTGCCCTCGATGGCGCCGCCGACGGCCTCGGCGACGCTGACAACGACGGCAAGCCCGACTTCCTCGACGCCGACTCCAGCAGCGTCGTCGCCGAGGGCGAGGGCGAAGGCGAAGGCGAAGAGCCCGGCGGCTGCTTCAACGCTGCCGTCCCCGCGCCGCTCGTCGTCGTGCTCTTCGGGTTGTTCATCGCCCGTCGACGTCGTCGCGCTGCCTGAGCCCGAGCGCGCG
>JANNAY010000194.1:0-2700 GCA_031384945.1 Deltaproteobacteria bacterium | reverse complement strand
GGTGTTGATGGTGCCGGTGATCGGTCGCGACGGCACCCGTTCGGGAGGGCTCATGGTTGCTCCGGATGGCTCCAGAAACGACGCGACCCGCCGAAGCGGGCCGCGTCTCGTTTTCAAGTCACCAGACCGCGCTCAGTTGATGGAGCCGGCGATGGTGAAGATCGGCAGGTACATCGCGATCAAGAAGCCACCGAGGACGACGGCGAGAAACACCATGATGATGGGCTCGAGCAGCGACGTCAGTCCGGCGACGGCCGCGTCGACTTCGTCTTCGTAGAAGTCGGCGATCTTGTTGAGCATCGTGTCGAGGGCACCGGCGCTCTCGCCGATGCTCACCATCTGACACACCATCGACGGGAACAGCTTCGTCTCGGCCAACGGCTCGGCCATCGTCTTACCCTCAGAGACGCGACGGCGCGTGTACTGGATGCCTTCGGCGATGATGATGTTGCCTGAGGCGCGGGCGACGATGTCGAGGGCGTCAAGGATCGGCACGCCTGAGCTCAGCATCGTACCCATGGTGCGCGTGAAGCGGGCGGTGGCCGTCTTCTTCAGCAGCGGCCCGAAGATCGGCGCGCCGAGGAAGATTTTGTCCGTCAGGCGGCGCCCCTTCGGGTGGTTGCGGATGGCGCGACCGATGAAGAACGTCGCGATCGGCACCACAATGAACAGGTACCAGTGCGTCACCGACCAGTTCGACACGTCGATGACGATCTGCGTTGGCACCGGCAGCGAGCCGCCGAAGTCGGCGAACATCTTTTCGAACACCGGAATCACGAACAGCAGCAGCACCGCGACAGCGCCGATGGCGACGGTCATGACGGCGGCCGGGTAGAAGAGCGCGCCTTTGATCTGCTTCGCGAGCTTCACCGACTTTTCGGTCTGCATCGCGATGCGCGACATGATCGTGTCGAGAATACCGCCCGTCTCGCCGGCGGCGACGAGGTTGACCATCAAGGGGTCGAACACCTTCGGGTGCTTCGACAGCGCGTCAGCAAAGGTCTTGCCGGACTCGACGTCGACCTTGACGGCGCCGAGCACCTTCTTGAACCAGATGTTCTCTTGCTGCTGGTGCAGGATGTCGAGGCACTGCACGAGCGGCAGACCGGCGTCGATCATCGTCGAGAACTGGCGGGTGAAGATCATCAGGTCGCGGGTGGCGACACCCGAGCTGCCCGGGAACTTGAAGTGAAGCTCAGCAGCCTTCTTCTTCACCTTCTGCGGCGTGAGCTGCTGCGCCCGCAGGCGCTGCTCGACGACGTCTTTCGTCGCGGCGTCCATCTCGCCGTTGCGCAACTCACCGTTTTTCGTCTTCGCTGTCCATGTGAACAGTGGCATCGCGTGGCCTCCAGCAAACGTCCCGGACGAGCGAGGCTACAGCGCCCCCGTCGAGAGAACAAATCAACGACCAGCGCGCTCCGGATCGTTCTCGACGTCAGAGCCGACCGCGAGGTCATGTAGACAAGTCGCCGACATCGGTGTCGACGACGGAGAATCAGCCGGGTTTGCCGCCGCCGGCCGCGCCCGCGGCTTTTTCGCGACCCTGCGGACCCTTGTCGCCCTGCGCCTGGATGGAGATGCCGGCGTTCACGAGCATCGTGCGGAACTCATCGAGCTCAGAGCAGCGACCGAGCGCTTCGTCGACGGAGATGACGCGCTTCTGCACCAGCGAGAGCAGCGACTGGTTGAGCGTGAGCATGCCGAACTTCGATTGGCCGACCTGCATCTGCGAATAGATCTGGTGGACCTTGTCTTCGCGGATGAGGTTTCGAATGGCGACGTTGGGCACCATGATCTCGAGGGCGAGAATGCGGCCCGACCCGCCCATCTTCGGGATGAGCTGCTGCGACATCACGCCCTCAAGCACGAAGCTCAAGTTGGCGCGAATCTGCGGCTGCTGGTACGGCGGAAAGACGTCGATAATACGGTTGATCGTCTGAACAGCGCCGTTTGTATGTAGGGTCGCGAAGGCAAGGTGGCCCGTCTCAGCGATGACGAGCGCGGCCTCGATGGTCTCGAGATCCCGCATCTCGCCGATCAAGACGACGTCGGGGTCTTGGCGCAAGACGTACTTGAGCGCCTTTTTGAAGTTGTCGGTGTCGGCGCCGACTTCGCGCTGGTTCACCAGGCACCCTTTGTGCGGGTGCAGGTATTCAATCGGATCCTCAATCGTGAGGATGTGGTAATGACCTTCTGTGTTCACCTTGTCGATGATGCTGGCCAGCGTGGTCGACTTGCCCGAGCCCGTCGGTCCGGTGACGAGCACGAGCCCGCGCGGTCGGTTCGAGATCTCGCTGATGACTGCCGGCAACCCGAGCTCTTGAAAGCTCAAGATCTTGAACGGAATCGTGCGGAAGGCAGCGGCGACGGCGCCGCGCTGCATGAACACGTTGGCGCGAAAGCGGGCCAGCGACTTCACGCCGAACGAGAGATCGAGCTCGTTCTCTTCTTCGAACTTGTGTTTCTGCGCGTCGGTGAGGATCGAGTAGCAGAGCTGCTTGGTGTCGACGGGCGACAGCGGCGGCACGCGCAGCGGCACCAGCTCGCCGTCGATGCGCAGCTGCGGCGGCGTACCCGTCGTGATGTGAAGGTCTGAGGCGCCCTTCTCGATCATCGCCTTCAACTGCTGGTGAAGGTTGACCGGCGGTCCCTGGGTCTGCGGCTGCTGGCTCATGGCTTCCTTCAAATCAAATGCGCGGG
>JANNAY010000192.1:0-3088 GCA_031384945.1 Deltaproteobacteria bacterium | reverse complement strand
CCCGCCGCCGCCGCCGGCCCCGAAGCCCGCCGAGAAGGGCTCTGGTTGGTGAAGCACTGCGCCTTTGGCGTGGTTGACAGGGCGTCCTTCGGGGCGCTCTTCGTTTCTGGTCGGGTTTTTGGGCGCTAGCGTCGGCGGGTGGAGTCGTTGCCCCGGCCGTTTGGCCCGTACCTCTTGCTCGAGCACGCAGCCCGCGGCGGCATGGGCGACGTCTACCTCGCGCGCCATGGGCTCTTGCAGGGCTTCGAGAAGCACTGCGTGCTCAAGATGCTGCGCAGCGACCACAAAGACGACGCCGCTGCCCTCGCCCGCTTCGCCGACGAAGCCCGCGTCGTCGTGCAGCTGTCGCACCGCAACATCTGCCCCGTCTTTGACGTCGGCCGCGTCGGCGGCCGCCTCTACGTCGCGATGGAGCACGTGGTCGGCCGCGACCTGCGCGCGCTCGATCAAGCGGGCGCGGTGCCGCTGGCGATCGCGCTGCACATCGTCTGCGAAGTGCTCGAGGCCCTCGACTACGCGCACCGGTTCGTCGACGTCGCCAGCGGCGCGTCGCTCGGCATCGTTCACCGCGATGTCTCGCCGCACAACGTGCTGCTCGGCAAAGACGGTGACACGCAGCTCATCGATTTCGGCATCGCCGTCACGGCCGCGCACAAGCCCGAGCAGAGCGACACGGTGCTCGGCAAGCTGGCCTTCATGTCGCCCGAGCACGCCCGCGGCGACGCCGTCGACGGGCGTTCGGATCAGTGGGCCGCGGCGCTCATGCTCGCTGAGCTCGTGGTTCATCGACCGTTCCACGAGGGCCGCACGGCCCACGCCATTTGGGAGGCCGCCGGTGCCGGCACCTGGCGTCCCCCGTGGTGGAACACCATCGACGACGGCCTGCGCCAGCTGCTCGATCGGGCGCTCTCGCCGAGCGCCGCCGACCGCTTCGACTCCTGCGGCGACTTCGCCGAGGCGTTGACGACGTGGGCGCGGGCCAGCGGGCACGTCGCTGGTCCGCGCGACCTGCAGAAACATCTGGCGCGCACCTTTGGCGACCTCGCCGCCGAGCACCGCACCACGTTGCGTCGTCTGCGCGACCAGCCCGTCGCCCTGGTGGGCGGTCCGGCCTCGCTGCCCGGCGTCGTCGGCGACGAAGCGCCGCAGTTCGAGTCGATCGCCACGACGTTGGCGCTGCCCGCGCTCACGCCGGCCTTTGGCGACGTGCCCGTCACCGTCTTGCTGCGCGACCGTCAGCCCGCGACATCGTCGTCGTCGGCGTCGTCGTCGTCGGCGTCGTCGTCGTCGTCGTCGTCGTCGGTGCCCGCGCCGCCGAAGCCTCGCGCCCGCCCCGCCTTCTTCGCCGCCTTCGCCGTCGCCGCCGCTGCCGCCTGCGCCGTCTGGGTCGCCTCCGCCCGCGGCGACGACGACCACGGCGCGGTCGAGGTCGTCGTCACGCTGCCGCCGGAGCCTGCTCCGCCTCAGCCTGAGCCTGCGCCGCCGACGCCGACGCCGCCATCGCCGGAGCCTGCGCCGGAGCCGCCGACGTTGGAGCCGATGACGCCGGAGCCTGTGCCGACGCCGACGCCGACGCCGACGCCGACGCCGAGGACGACGAAGCGAGAGAAGCCGGCGCTTGACGCCGAGACGAAGGCCGCCGTGGGCTTCCTGCGCGGCTGCGTCGACACCGTGCCGTGCGCCCGCGGCATGCTCGAGTGGAGCAAGAGGAAGCTGTCACCGGCCCAGGCGGCGGAGCGCAAGAACGGCGTGCTTGACTGCGCCAAGAAGTGCCGACTCAAGGGCTGAGCCGTCCGCGCAAGCCCGCGGACCCGCGGAGAAGGGTGCCCGCCGGACGACGACCCAACCAAGAGGGGGAGAGTCGTCGCGCCGTCGCCCGGGGGCAGCTCTTCTTACGAACGATCAGGTCGTTTGCGATCCACCGGGACCCAGCTCAGACCAGCGCCTGCAGGGCCGACAGCAGCGCGGCGGGATGGTTTTTCGAGATGATCGGGACGCTGCCGAGGGCGCCGGTCGAGAGGCCGGTGGCCGTCCAGACGACCACAGGGATGTTCGGGCTGTTCTGCTGCAGCCAGTCCCAGACGTCCCAGCCGGTGACGCCCGGCATCATCAAGTCGAGAACGACAACAGCAGGGGGCTGCGTGATGACGCGGTCGATGGCGGCGGTGCCGTTCGGCACGGTGACGACGCTGAAGCCCTCGTCGCGCAGCCAGCTGGCGGCGTTCTCGAGCACGTCGGCGTCGTCGTCGACGATGAGGACGACGGGTGCCTCTCGTTTCGCTTTGTCCACTTCGCCCTCTTTCACTGGTTCCAGCTTCCCATACGCAGTCGACCGCTCGGTGTGGCCATGGATCTCGCCGACCACACGGTTGCAGATGTCGCTCTCAGAACGTCACGCACCGCCTTCGGCGAATTCGACGACGAATTCGACGGCGAATTCGACGACGGCATCTTCGCCCACGGCGGCGACAGCGACGGGGTAGGCGGCGCTGACGTCGGCGACGACATCGACGACGACCTCAGCGACGACGTCGCCGGCCTCGCCGACTTTGGAGCGGGCGCTGGCGACGCGGGCCGCGTTGACGTGGGCGCGCACCACGCGGCGCAGCTCGTCGAGTGAGAGGCGTTGGTGCGCGTCGAAGGGCTGGGCCTCGTCGTACTTCTCTTCCGCGAACTCGATCGTCTTGTGCTTGCGCAGGCCGCGCGACGACGGCGGTCCGGCGGCGGCGGGCTTCGTGACGAAGCCTTCGGCGACGTTGTCGTCGAGGGGCGGCAGTCCGAGCAGCGCCGGCACGCGGGTGGCGAAGCGCACGGGCGCGCGCTCGACGTCGCTGCGCATGCCGCGGCGCAAGATCGGCGGCGTGAGCAGTTGGGCTTTGGCGCAGGCGGCGACGACGTCGTCGTGGCCCACGAAGACGTCGCCGACGAGGACGTCGAAGACGGCGTAGCGGACGTCGGGGCAGTACCAAATGCCCGTCTGCACCGCAGATGCGCCGGGCATTGGTGGGACCTCCGGATGCGGGTAGTGACCGCCAAAGAGCTCGCCGTAGAGGCGGACGACGCAGGCGCCACCCAGCGCGGCGTGGGC
>JANNAY010000167.1:0-4566 GCA_031384945.1 Deltaproteobacteria bacterium | reverse complement strand
CCGTCGTCATCGGCGCCGGCATCGCGGTCGCCGTCGGTGGCGGCGTCGTTGCGTTTCTCGAATGGCCGGTCCGCGACGACCCGAACGCGCTGCAGTCCGACCGCGATCGCGCCAACGTCACCAGCGTCGTCGCCGTCGTCGCCGTCGGCACAGGCGTCGCAGCCATCGTCGTCGGCGGCGTGCTGTTGGCGACGTCGCCTTAGCTACTTGCGGATGCTCGCGAAGCTCTCGACGGCCGCCTTGATCGTCTGATCGATCAGCGCGTCGCTGTGCAGGAACGAGGTGAAGCCCGCCTCGAACGCCGACGGCGCGAGATAGACGCCCCGCTCTTGCATGGCCCAGAAGAACTTCTTGAAAGACGCTGCGTCGCTGTCTTTTACTTCAGGCCAATTGCGCGGCGCCTGCTCACGCAAGAACACGCTGAACATCGAGCCCACGGCGGTAAAGCTGGCAGGAAATCCGGCTTTGCGCGCAGCGCCAGCGATGCCCTCGGCGAGCCGGTGCGTGCGCTTCGCCAACGAGGCGTAGTCGTCGCGGCGCTCTTCGATGAGCTGGCGCAGCGTGGCGATGCCGGCGGCCATGGCGAGCGGGTTGCCCGACAGCGTGCCCGCCTGATAAATCGGACCTTCAGGAGCCAGCTTGCTCATGATGTCTTTGGTCGCGCCGAACGCGCCGCACGGCAGTCCGCCGCCGATGACCTTGCCGAGGGTCGTGATGTCAGGTGAAACGCGATAGTGCTCTTCGGCACCACCCAGCGCGACGCGAAAGCCGGTCATGACTTCGTCGAACATCAAGAGCGTGCCGTGCTTGGTGCAGAGCTCGCGCACGCCCTTGAGGTATCCCTCGCTCGGCGGCACGCAGCCCATGTTGCCGACGACGGGCTCGAGCACGACGACGGCGATCTTGTTCTTCTGCGCCTCGAGGGTCTCTTCGAGCGCCTGCAGGTCGTTGAACGGAATCGTGAACGTGTGCTTGGCGAGGTCAGCTGGCACGCCCGGCGAGTCGGGCAGGCCGAGGGTGGCGACGCCGCTGCCGGCCTTGACGAGAAAGCTGTCGGCGTGGCCGTGGTAGCAGCCGTCGCATTTGATGAGGCCGTCGCGCCCGGTGACGCCGCGGGCCAGTCGCAGCGCCGACATGGTCGCCTCGGTGCCCGACGAGACAAAGCGAAGCTTCTCGATGCGAGGAAACGCCTTGATGACGAGCCGGGCGAGCTCTTCTTCGAGGCCGCACGGCGCGCCGAACGACGTGCCCTTGCGGGCCTGGTCGGCGACGGCGCGCACCACGCGCGGATCGGCGTGGCCGAGGATCATCGGACCCCACGACAAGACGAAGTCGATGTAGCCGTTGCCGTCGACGTCGTAGAGCCAGGGGCCCTCGGCGCGATCGATGAAGAGCGGCGCGCGGCGGCCGCCTTTGACGCTGGCGTCATCGAGGGCGACGCCCTTGAAGGCGCGCACGGGTGAATTCACGCCGCCGACGAGCACTTCGCTGGCGGACTGAAACATCTGCTCGGACTTCACGCGCATGGTTCCCACGGCAACCTCCAAAAGCGGTGCGCAGCATTGCACGCGCTCACCCGCGCTGGCACAGGCGACGGCATGTCGGAAGCGGCCACCGTCGACGAATCTGCAGCGTTGAAGAAGAAAAAGAACAAGGCGATGGGCATCGCCTTTCTCACGCTGTTTCTCGACCTGTTGGGCTTCGGCGTGATCTTGCCGATCCAGCCCTTCTACGCCGAGAGCTTCGGCGCCAGCGCCACCGTCGTCACCCTCATCGGCGCCGCGTATTCGCTGATGCAATTCGTCTTCGCCCCGATGTGGGGACGCTTGAGCGACCGCATCGGCCGCCGCCCCGTCGTCGTCACCAGCATCTTCTTCGCCTGCATCGGCTGGCTCATCCTCGCCTTTGCCGAGCGCGTCGAAGAAGGCAGTCGCGTCGTCGACAGCGCCGGCGTCGTCGTCGAACACGGCTACGGCTTGTTGATGCTCGTGCTCGCCCGCGCCATCGCCGGCTTCGGCAACGCCAACCTCGGCACCGTGCAAGCCATCGTCGCCGACGTCACCAAACCCGAAGAACGCGCCAAAGGCATGGGCATGATCGGCGCCGCCTTTGGCCTCGGCTTTCTCTTCGGCCCCGTCGTCGGCGGCGTCTTCGGCGGCCTCTACGGCCCCACGGTGCCGGCCTTCATCGCCGCGTCGCTGGCGGTGCTCAACTTCATCCTCGCGTTTGTCTTGCTGCCTGAGACACGCAAGCCAGGCACCGTCGTCGCTGGCGCCCACGCGCCGCGCCGCTCAATCTTTCCGTTCGAGGCGATGCGCGAGGCATGGCGCATCGAGAGCGTGGCGCCGTTGTTGTTGCTGGGCCTCGTCTTCACCATCGGCTTTTCGCTGATGGAGAGCGCGTTGTCGCTCTTCGTCGAGCGGCAGTTCATCGGGCCCGACGTGTTCGGCACCGTCGAGGGCCACAAGCTCGCAGCGCGCCTGACCATGCAGGTGTTGGTCACCGTCGGCGTCACCGCGGTCATCGTGCAGGGCGGCTTGATTCGTCCGCTGCGCAAGCGCTTCGACGAAAAGGGCCTGATCATCGTCGGCTCTCTCTCGATCGCCGTCGGCTTCGTCGCCGTCGCCGGCCTGCCGTTTTCGACGCTGCCCTTCTTCATGATGTTCCCGATCACCGTGATCATCGCCTTTGGCTCGGGCATCTTGTCGCCGTCGTCGTCGTCGTTGCTGTCGCGGTCGGTCGACGACGAGCGGCAAGGCTCGGTGCTGGGCGTCGGCCAGGCCGCCTCGTCGCTGGGCCGCATCATCGGCCCCGCGTCGGCCGGCGCGCTGCTCGACCTGCACCGCTCGCTGCCCTTCGCCGTCGGCGCCGTCTTGCTCGTCGTCGCTGCGGGCCTCGCGACCCGCGTGAAGTCGAACGACAAGTAGTCTCGGTTCCACGAGGCGGGCCTCGAGCCTGACCCCGCGCACGGGTCACATCTCGCGCTTCTCGACGACAAACAGAAGGCGATCGAGCTGCGAGCATCGTCGCTCCCGCCCCCCTCGCCCAGGCTCGGACCCCAAAGTTTTGGGGTAGAAGTCGCGGTTCCATGATGCATTTTGGCGCGCCGATCAAACAGCATCGTCGTCGGCAATCAACTGCTGCCTGTTCGCTCGATTGCGATCCTGCACCCCAAAACTTTGGGGTCCGATCTTCCGAGATGTGACGAATCCTGAGCACAGGGTCAGGGTGCATCGCGCTGGGGGCCCACCTCGTGGAACCGATGCTGTTCACGACACGTGTGGCCAATCCCGAGCACAGCGGCGTCGTCGTCGAAGTGATCCAGCGGCGCTGCGACTTCATGGCGGGCGCGGCCGGGACGCATACCTTCACGGCATGCGCATCGTGGTTCGTCCTCCCAGCGTGGTCTCGTTGCACAAGCTCGTCGGCGAGCAGCTCGCCCGCGGTGGGCTCTACCTTCCGCGCGACCTGGGGCAGCCACAGTTCGCAGCCGTCGACGTCGTCGTCGAGTGTCCGTCGTCGGGTGAACGCTTCGCGCTCGCCTGCGAAGTGCTGCAGGGCTTTCCGGGCACGGCGACGGCGTTGAACGTGAAGCCCGCTGGCCGCGCCGCGCTCGATGCGTTGATGGCGCACGCGATGAAGCTCGCGCCAGAAGGCGAAGACGGCGCCCTCGTCGTCGACGATGACGATGAAGACGCAGAAGAAGAAGCCGGCGAAGCAGTCAAAGACGTGTCGTTGATTCAGCAGGTCGCGGCGATGTCGGTGGCCGAGAAGCGCCAGGCCGCCATGCACGGCAGCAAAGACATGCGGCTCATCTTGATCAAAGACAGCAACAAGACCATCCATCCTTTTGTCATGCAGAACCCTGCGATCGGCCTCGAAGAAGTAGAAGCCATTTCGCGCATGACGGGCGTGCACCCCGACGTGCTTCACACGGTCGCAAAGAATTGGACGCGCTCGCCCAATGTGGTTCGCAATCTTGTGAAAAACCCAAAGACACCGCTGCCCGATGCACTCGCGCTGCTCGAGAAGCTGCCCATCGCCGAGCTGCGCACCATCGCCAAGGGCAGCAGCGTGCGCATGGCGATTCTGCAAGCGGCGCGACGCAAGGTCACCGGCGGCTAAGGCGTCGAAGTCGGCGGAGCGGGAGCCGGAGCGGGAGCCGGAGCCGGAGGAGCCGGCGGCGCCTCGTTCGTCGACGTCGGCAAAGGCTCAGCGGGCGACTCACGCGCCAACGTCTGCGCTTTCGCCGACAGCGACTTGCCGGGGATGAGGTCGCCCATCAGCGACAGCGCGATGTGCAGCATGAAGCTCTCGCGGGCGATCGGGTCGGCGTCAGACATCGTCGTCAAGATGCGCGAGCCCTTCACCAAATCGACGTTGATGACCAGCTCGACGTCGGCGCCGCCGTCGACCGGCGTCACCGTCCACGTCCACCCACCCGAGCCCGGGGCGGCGTCGCCGCCCCACAAGGGCGCTTTTAAGAACAGCACGCCGACGCCCCGGAAGCGAGCGCTGCGTCATCCTCTCGGTATGAAGCGGCCTCCCTTGAGCATCGCCATGGCG
>JANNAY010000105.1:0-4128 GCA_031384945.1 Deltaproteobacteria bacterium | reverse complement strand
GGCCATGGTCAAGCTGCCGCCGCCGCCACCGCCGGAACCGCCGCCGCCGCCGCCAGAGACAATCAAGGCGGGTCGTCGTCGTCACGCGGTCCCGCAAGAGGTCGAGATGAGCAGCGGGATGCTCGCGCTGATCGGCAGCAGCAACAACGCGGTCATCTTCGACACCATCAGCGAGACCCTCAGCGACGACGTCGGCGTCGCCCTCGGCGGCTTGATGGGCGCCAACGTCGGCGACAGCTATGGCAGCGGCGGCCTCGGCGTCGTTGGTGGCGTCGAAGGCGGCGTCGTCGGCGGCAGCGGCAGCGGCGCCGTTGGACTCGGCGGACTCGGCGGACTTGGCACCGGCACCGGCACCGGCGTCGTCGGACCCCGCACCACGGTGAAGTCGTGTCTGCGCCGCGTGCTGCCCCGGCTGGAGGCGTGCATCGCATCCACAACCCGGTTGTCGATCGATGTGCGCGGCGGGGTCGTCACCGGCGTCACCGTCGACGGGGTCAGCAACGCTTGCGCCGCTGACGTCACCCAAGGCGTGCCCTGCGACGTCGACGATGGCGCGCACAGCCTGGTGATCCGCAAACGGTAGTCTGCCGACGACGACGACGACGATGACGCCCGTAGACGAAGGCTGCGGCAGCGGCAAAGACCGGCGCCATGGACGCGCTCTCGACCGAGTCCCTCACGGCGTTGCTGGCGGCGCTCTTCGTCGCCGCGGCCCTCTACGCCACCAGTGGACACGGCGGCGCCACCGCCTACCTCGCGCTGTTCGGCCTCTGGGGTCTCGCGCCGGCGCAGATGAAGCCCCTGGCGCTGGTGATGAACGTCGTCGTCGCCGGCACAGGCGTCGTGCGCCTGCTGCGCGCGGGCGCGATGCCCCTGCCCTTGATCGTTCCGCTGTTGGTGGGGTCGGTGCCCGCCGCGTATCTCGGCGGTCTCGTCACGCTGCCGGCCACGACGTACCGCGGCATCCTCGGCTTCTGCCTGCTCGTCGCCGCGGTGCGCTTGTGGTTGCCCGCCGAGCTCGCAGGCCCGCGGCGCTCGTTGCACCCCGCCGTCGGCGTCGTCGTCGGCGCCAGCCTCGGCTTCGTCTCCGGCGTCACCGGCATCGGCGGCGGCATCTTTTTGTCACCGCTGTTGATCTTGCTGCGCCTCGAAGAGCCGAAGAAGACCGCCGCCGCCGCCGCCGCCTTCATCGTCGTCAATTCGCTCTCTGGACTGCTCGCGCAGCACAAGAGCGGCGGCCTCGCTGAGCTGCCCGGTGCGTTGCCCATCGTGCTCGGCGTCGTCTTCGTCGGCGGCGCCATCGGCTCGTCGTTGGCGGCGCACAAGTTGGCACCCCGCGGGCTCAAGCGCGCCCTGGGCGTCGTGCTTGTCGTCAGCGGCGTCAAGCTGTTGAGCGAAGCGCTCTTCAGCGCATGACGGGCGAGCTCAGGGTGCGATCGCGCAGTCAAACAGCCGCGTGCAGAAGACGTCGTCGGCAGCGGTGCAGGCGCGGCAGGTGCAGAAGCCAGGTGCTTCAGCAGCCTTGACGACGACGGCGTCGAGGTCGGCGTCGACGATGTCGCCGGCGTCTTGCAGGTCTTCGCAGCGCTGCTTGCAGGTCGACGGATCGAAGCGGCCGCCCGCGTCGTCGACGACAGCGCAGGGGTGCAACCGGCAAAGCTCGGCGCAGCCTTCGACGCACTGCTGATCGAGCGAGACCTCGACCAAGAGCTGCGTGCACTGCGCGGCCTCGTCGCGCAGGTCGACGTCGGCGTCGTCGGCGCCGGCGAAGACGGCTTCGACGGTGGACTGCTGCGCGATCAGGTCTTTGCACTCTGCCGCCGGCTGCGGGCAGGCCAGCAGCGGCTCGGCAGACCGGCCACAGGCGCCCAGCGCCAAGACACCGGGCAACAGGGGCAACAGGACGAGCAAGGCGGCGGGGAACGAGAGCGAACGCACGACGCGACCGTAGCCCTCAGCGCGCACGCAGCACCACTTCGGCCGAGAAGACGCGGCCCTTCTGCAAGCGCACGACGCGGACAGCGACGTCATCACCGGCGGCGAGGTCTTCGAGGATGGCCAGCTCTTTGGTGCTGCGCAGCCCGAAATTGCCGAGACGGACGATGAGATCGCCAGGCGCGATGCCCGCTTGTTTGCCCGGTCCATCGACGGCTCTGACGACGACGCCGCCGCGCAGGCCGAGGCGCACCGCCGTGGCGGCGTCGAGGTCTTGCAGCTCGAGGCCGAGGTGCGCCTTCGCGAGGGCCGTGCCGTCGGGCGGCGCGCGCGTGGCGACCGCGAGCTCGACGACATCGACGCTGCCTTCGGGCAGGCGCAGCCGCAGCGTCAGCTGCGTCGCTGGTTCGGCTTCGTAGAGGGCGACAAGGCTGTCGACGACGCTGCCATCGCCTGCTGAGGCGCCGCCGGAGACGCCGACGACGACGCTGCCTCTTTCGACTTTGGCTTTGGCGGCTGGCGTCTGCGGCAGCACGTTTTTGACGACGAGCACTTCTTCGTCGCCGTCGACGCGCAGCTCGAGCTCAAGGCCCAGCAGCAGACGCGATCCGTCGGCGAGGATGCGGTTCTCGACGGCGAGCAGCCGCGGCAAGAGCGCGCGCACGCGGTCGACGCCGATGGCGAAGCCGACGTTTTGCGCGTCGCCGCGGATGGCGGTGTTGATGCCGATCTGATCGCCCAAGACATTGAGCAGCGGACCGCCAGAGTTGCCGGGGTTGATGGCGGCGTCGGTCTGCAACAGCCCCACCATCTTCACGTCTTTGCGCGGCGAGAGCTCGCGGTTCACCGCCGAGATGATGCCCGTGGTCACCGTGTGGCCGAGGCCCACCGGGTTGCCGATGGCGATGACGGTCTCGCCGACCATGACGTCGTCGCTGCGTCCGAGCGGCAGCCACGGCAGCGTCTCGCGCTTCGGCAGCTCGATCTTCACCAGCGCGACGTCTTCTTCGGGCAGCGCTGCCACGACGTGGGCCGGCAGCGTCTTGCCCGACGACGTCGTCACCGTCAGCTCGGTCGCCTGCGCGATCACGTGGGCGTTGGTGAGCACGTAGCCGCTGCCGTGGATGATGCTGCCCGAGCCGACGCTCTGGCGCGCCCGCGGCCCTTGCTCGAAGAAGTCGAAGGGGCCCGCGCTGTCGGTGACGATGTGGGTGGCGCTGACGTTGACGACGGCGGCGCGGCGCGACTCAACGACCTGCACGATGGGCGTCATGCGCTGGGCTTGACGAGGTGTGGGCGCGGCGATGAGGGCTGTGGCGACGACGATGGCGAGCATCAGCAGCCCTCGATGAAGCCCGGCGGGAGGCAGCTGTCGTTGAAGTCGAAGCACTGCCCGGTGCGCGGATCGCGCGCGATGGTCTCGACCTCGGCGCAGCCGTCGACGCACCAGCCGGAACAGACGTCGGGGCGGGCGTCGTCGATCAAGCAGAAGCGCCCATCGAAGCGGCAGCTGCCGGTGCCGCAGTCGCTCTCGGTGACGCAGAAGCCGCTGTCGCCAGTGATGTCGACGCAGCGGCCGAAGCAGGCGGCGCCGCAGACGGTGCTGTCGTCGTCGTCGGTGCAGGCGAGCGGCGGCTCGCAGATGGTGGGGGCGACGCTGCAGCGCTGCGGCGGCTCGTGGGCGCCGCAGTCTTCGTTGATCAAGCAGGCCTGCACCGCGCACTCGCAGGTGGCGCAGCCGTCGCTGTTGAGCTTCGGCTCGACGCAGTTCAACGACGGGCACAGCGCCTGTAGGTCGGGACATGGGTCTGGCACCGGCGTGACCGGCGGGCAGCCGGCTGCGCAAGCGATGACGACGACGACGAACCAGGCGCGCATGCTGATCATGACGCGGGCACGTTACAGCGAATCTCTGATCAGCTGCGCGCGCGGGCCGAAGCTCGGGCTCACTTCTGCAGGCGGCCGAGCACGACGACGACGACGGCGAGCAAAGCGACCGGTCCGAGGGTGTGGGCGACGGCGACGTGCAGCATGTCGGAGCTCGGGCAGTGGTGCCACAGCGCGCTGCAGGCGCCGAGGGTCGCCGCCGTGCCGAGCCCGATCTTGTGCCAGAGGCGCAGCGGCAGGCGCGACGAGAAGAGGCCCACGGCGATGACGACGGCGGCGGCGAGGGTGATGCCGGCGGTGATGGTC
>JANNAY010000094.1:0-4554 GCA_031384945.1 Deltaproteobacteria bacterium | reverse complement strand
GCTGGGACAACCTCGCGTTTCTGCGGGCCTTTGCGCGCGCCGCCCAAAAAGCGGCGCCGAAGTTGGCAACGACGACGAACCCGCTGTCGCGGCGCTTGATCGCGCAGACGCTGCTGAAGCTGGTGCCGCCGGCGCTGCTGCCGGCGCCGTGGTCGACGTCGACGCTGGCGGGTGAGGGTCCGTCGTCTGCGCTGTCGTTGCCGCCGTCGGTCCTGGTGCGCGCCGACAACAATTTCGCGCTGCGCGCCTCTGACGCGCCGTCGTTGCACCCGTCGTGGTCGGCGTTTCTCGCGCGTCCGGGCTTGCTCGACGGCGTGCTGCGGCGGGGGGCGCACGAGCACCTGCTGTGTCCGCGGTCGCTGTCGCCGGGCGCCGAAAAAACCGGCAGCGCCGTGCTCGTGCGGGTCGACAGCGTGCAGGGTGACGTCGCGACGGTGCGCGTGCTGCACAGCGACGGCACCTCATCGTCGCGGCGGCTCACGTCTGACGGCAAAGACGCCGGCCCCGCCGAGGTGAAGCTCGAGGTGCTGCGCAGCTGGCTCGAGAACGCCGGGCCCGGCGCGCGGGCGCTCGACCTGCGCAAGGCCGACGACCGCTGCTTGTGGATCGCGTTTCAAGCGACGCTGCAGACGCGCCGCCTCGACGTGCTGCTGAGCAAAGAGATGGATCCCGCCCGCCGCGCCGACGTCGTCGAGGCCGTCGTCGACGCCGCCGCCGACGTCGTCGCTGCTGCGTGTCTCGATCCGCTGTCGTGTCGGTTCGTGCTGCCGCCCCAGGCGTCGTCGTCGTGGTCCATCGAGGCCGCGCGCATCCTCGAAGCCACCGGCCTCGTCGTCGAGGTGCAAGAGCGCTCACGTGTCAGCTCGCAGCTGCCGCGCATGGTCGGGGGCGCTGCCAGCGCGGCGGGGCAGACGGCGCGCCACTTCGTCTGGCTCGACGCCGTCGCTGACAGCGGCGTCGTCGGCGGCGCCGTCTCGGCTGTCGCCCAGGCCCGCGCCTTTGGCCGCCTCGCCGTTTCGTTTTTGGCGCCGCTCGGCGCGCTGCCCACCGTCGGTGCCAGAGACGGCAGCGGCGTCGTCGTCGTCGTCGTCGGCGAAGACAAAGACGGCGAACCGCGCCAGCGGGGTCCGTGGTGGGTCGAGCCGTCGTGGCCGGCCCAGCCGGTGACGCCGCTGTTGCAGGCGTGGAAAGAGGGACGCGGACAGCGCTTGCCCGAGCCCAAAGGCGCCTTTGCCCACGACGTCAGGGCCCTGCCAGACTGGCTCGGACACTTCGGCGACGCGATGGGCGCGCCTTCAGAAGCGGGCGCGCGATGAAGCTCGCCAGCGCCCTCGATCTGAAGAACCGCACCCGCGGCGACGCCCCCGTGGTCGTCATTGTCACCGCCAAAGGGTCGAGCGACCTTGAGCGCCGCATCGATCAAGCCGCTGCTGGCCGCGTCGAAGTCCTCGGCGTGGCCCACGATCTCGGCGGCGGCAGCGCCGACAAAGACGTGCAGGCCTTTCTCGACGAGGCTGGCATTGACGTCGTGCCCGCGGTGTTGGTCTACGCGCGCGGCGTGCTGCTCGAGCGCGCCTCGGTGGTGCGCGATGCCCGCGCTGCAGCCGCGCTCTTGTCGGTGTTGCCGGGCCTGCGGTGAGCCACGTGAAGTCCGCCTTCGTCGTCGTCAAATCCGTCGCCTCTGTCACAGGCATCGTCGCGTTCGTCGTCGCCAGCGCGGGCGCGGCGTGTCCGAAGAGAATCATCCGCACGCCGTCTGGGCCGCCACCGCCCAACTTGTTCGCCATGCCCGATCGCCCCGTGTGCGACGGCGCCTACGACGACGCCGTCGACGTCGCCGCCGTCAGCGACGCAGGATTGCTCGAAATTTCGGGCATCGCCGCGAGCGTGAACAACGCCGACGTCGCCTACGCCATCGCCGACGCCGGCAACGCCAGCGCCGTCTACGCGCTGTCGCTGTCGACGGGTGCCACGCGTCTCGTGCTCGACCTGCCCATCGACAACGTCGACTTCGAAGACATCGCCGTCGCGCCGTGCCCCGACCTCTCGGGGCCTTGCGTCTACATCGCCGACACCGGCGACAACGACAACGTCAGAGACCACGTCGCCGTCTACGCCTTTGCCGAACCCGTCATCGCCGCCGACGCCCCCGCCGGATCCGCCGTCGTCGACACCGTCTACGCGCTGCTGCTGGCGTACCCGGACGGCGAATCCGTCGACGTCGAAGCAGTCGCCGTCTTGCCCGACGCCAGCGCCATTCTCTTGTTTGAAAAGACCACCGCGCCGCTCACCTCAGCGGGGGCGCGCATCTTTGCCGCAAAGGCGCCGTGGTCGCTGGCGTCCGCCGAAGACAACCCGCCCGCGATCGTCGTGCAGAGCGGCACCGTCGACACCGGATCCGGCGCTGACGACGTCATCACCGGCGCCGCGGCGCACTGGTCGGGCCAGCGGCTCTTGCTGCGCACGGCCACGAAGATCATCGAGTTCACCGGCGAAACTCCCGCCGACTTTCTCGATCTGTCGTCGTCGAACCCGCGGCAAGAGCTGCCGTCGCCAGCCGGCGAAGACAACCGCGGCGAAGCCGTCTGCTACGACGAAGCCGGCGTCGACGTCGTCAGCGTCGCCGAAGCCGCCGACAACACCGCCCCTGTTGTGCACCGGAGCGCGTGCCCATGAGAGTGGTCGTCGTCGCAGCTGCCGTCGCGCTCTCGTCGTGCTTCTTGCTGGTGTCGTCGGGCATCCGCCGCGAGGTGCCCGAGGGCGCGCGCGCCGCAGCGTCGTCGATGCTCGACAAAGACGAGCGCGTCGTCGCCGCCTGGGACGGCTCGATCGCGCAAGACGGCAGCCTGCTGGCGCTCGTCACCGACCGCCACGTGATCTCGCGCGACGGCGACCACGTGGCGCACGTGCTCTTGACCGAGATCGACACCATCGTCGTCAACGAAGACAACGGCAGCGTCGACATCTACGTCGGCAGCAGCCCCGCGCTGTCGTTGCCGCTGCGCTCGAGCGACGAACGAAAAGCCTTTGCGCGGCTCATTCAGACCGAAGTGCAGCGGGCCAAGCGCGAGAGCGTCCCGCCCGTCGGCTGACGAATCGACCTCGACAAAACCTGCCACTCTGTTGACACAACCGGGTTGGGCAACGCCTCCATGACCGATCTTTCAGGACAGGTCGCCCTCGTCGCCGGCGCCACCCGCGGCGCCGGGCGCGCCAGGCGAAGCCTATGAAGCGCGCCGTTGCCATCGCCCTCGGCGAACGCGGCGCCACCGTCTACTGCTCTGGCCGCTCGACGAAGAGCACGCCGGGCGCGCGCCCCGAGACCATCGAAGAGACCGCCGCCCTCGTCGACGCAGCGGGAGGCAAGGGCAGATGGGTGCGCTGCGATCACGGCAGCGAAGACGACGTCACAGCACTCGTCGACAGAATCAAAGCCGAAGAAGGCGGCCTCGACGTCCTCGTCAACGACGTCTGGGGCGGCGAAGCGCTGATGGAATTCGGCGTGCCCTTTTGGAAGGCCGACGTCGACAAAGGCCGCCGCATGGTCACCAATGGAGTTCTCACGCACATGATCACAGCGCGCCACGCGGTGCCGCTGATGCTCGATCGCCCCCGCGCCCTCGTCGTCGAGGTCACCGACGGCGACAGCTTCGGCTACCGCGGCATGTTCTTCTACGACGCCGTCAAGATGGCCGTGATCCGTCTGGCGTTCGCGATGTCGCGCGAGCTCGAGGCAACGAACGTCACCGCCCTCGCCGTCACGCCGGGCTTCTTGCGCTCTGAAGAGATGCTCGCCCACTTCGGGGTGCGCGAAGACAACTGGCGTGACGCCGTCAAAGACCACCCCGACTTCGCCGCCAGCGAGACGCCAGCGTTCGTCGGCCGCTGCGTGGCGTCGTTGGCCGCCGACCCCGCAGCGAGAAAAAAGGCGGGCAGGGTGTTCGCGTCGTGGACCCTCGCCAAGGAGTACGACGTCGTCGACAAAGACGGCACGCGCCCGGATTGGGGCGCCCACTTCGAGAAGACCTACGGACCCATCCCGGCCGCCGACTACGCCAGCTGGTGGTACGGGCCGATGGAAGCCGTCGCGAAGAAGGCGAGCGCGGACGGCTGACCGCGAAGCGCAGATCCCGCAAAGTTTGACGACGACACAGCCATGACAGCACCAGCGCGCACGACCGCTACAGTGCGGACATGCGCCACACCTCCGCCATCGCCGCCGCTGCCCTCGCTGTCTCCGTCGTGGGGTCGTTCGGGGGCTGCTCATCGCTGTCGCAAACCACGATCGTTCCCGAGACCTTGCAGACGGCCAGCGTCGACGAAGACGCCTGCGCCGCCGTCGCCGACCTCGACCACGATTTGAAGGTCGCGAACTACAACATCAAGTCCGGCATCTGGACATCGCTCGACAAGGTCGAAGCCGTGCTCAAAGACCTCGACGCCGACGTCGTCGCCCTCGAAGAAGTCGACCGCAACATGCACCGCAGCGGCAACGTTGATCAAGCCGCCGTGCTCGCGAAAAAGCTGCACGCCTCTCACGTCTTCGTCGGCGCC
>JANNAY010000079.1:0-1713 GCA_031384945.1 Deltaproteobacteria bacterium | reverse complement strand
TTCTTGGTAGATGCGTTCGAGCAGGGCGCGCAGGCGCGGACGCAGCAGCTTCGGCAGACCCGAGACGTCTTTGGCCTCGACGAACTGGCGGCCGACGCTTGTCGCCTTTTCGGAGTCGTAGAGGTTGAGGTGCACCACGAGTGCGTCGCCGAGCTTGCCGACGGATCCGAAGACGATGAGGCGTGCGCCCATGGCGCCGGCGATGTCGGCGAGACACGAAGAATCGCCGCAGCCGACAGACTGCTTTTGCCCCTCTAGCTCGAGCATGCGGCGCACGTCGGCGTTGGCCATGACGTCGAGCGCGAGGTAGCTCGCGAGCTCAGCCGAGATGATGCCCGTGAGGGTTTGCACGACGCCCGGATCGACGGCGCCCTCGGCATCGAGGTCCATCACCAGGATTTTGAGGCGCCCGTCTGTGTTCGCGGCGGCAACGCCGTCGTGGGCGTGGGGGTCGGCCAGTTGGGCCACGAGTGACAAGGCGAGCGCAAGCATGATCGGAACATACACAAGCCCGCTGCGCCGTCGAAGTTGACGTCGTCACGCGGGTGCGGCGATCGAGCGGCGCTGGCGCGTAGACCATCGGTTCGGTTTCTGGCTATGGTCCCGCGCCACACGGCCGACACACGGCCCAGCCGAATCGACGAGGACGAGATGAGCGCGACCACGGACACCAAGGCGAACACGGGTGACAAAGCGACCCTGAGCTACGGCGGCAAAACGCTCGAGCTCCCCGTCATCAAGGGCACCGAAGGCGAGATCGCCGTCGACATCGCCAAGCTGCGTGCGGCCACGGGCCTCATCACCATCGACCCTGGCTTCATGAACACGGGCTCGTGTCAAAGCTCAGTGACGTTCATCGACGGCGACCAGGGCATCCTGCGCTACCGCGGCTATCCCATCGAAGAGCTCGCCGAGAAGAGCTCGTTTCTCGAGGTCAGCTACCTGCTCTTGCACGGTCGTCTGCCGACGACGAAAGAGCTCGCCGACTTCACGCACCACGTCACGCGGCACACGATGCTGCAAGAAGACATCAAGCGCTTCTACGCGGGCTTCAGAAAAGACGCGCACCCGATGGCCGTCTGCGCCGCCGTCGTCGGCGCGCTGTCGACGTTCTACCAAGACAGCCTCGACCCCGACGACGACCGCCACGTCGAGATCTCGACGTACCGCCTGTTGGCCAAGTTCCCCACCATCGCGGCCTACAGCTACAAACATTCGATCGGTCAGCCGACCATGTATCCGCAGAACGGCCTCGACTACACGTCGAACTTCTTGCAGATGATGTTCGCGACGCCGTGCGAAATGTATCACGTCGATCCGGTCATCTCGCGCGCGCTCGACCTGCTGCTCATCCTGCACGCCGACCACGAGCAGAACTGCTCGACCTCGACCGTCCGCATCGTCGGCTCGTCGAAGGCCAACCTCTTCGCCTCGATCTCCGCCGGCATTTGCGCGCTCTGGGGCGAACTCCACGGCGGCGCCAACCAAAAAGTCATCGAGATGTTGGAGATGATCCACCGCGATGGTCGCAACTTCCGCAAGTACGTGGACCTGTCGAAGGACAAGAGTTCCGAGTTCCGGCTGATGGGTTTCGGCCATCGCGTCTACAAGAACTTCGATCCCCGCGCGCGCATCCTCAAGGAGTCGTGCGACAAGGTCTTGCAGACCCTCGGCGTCACCGATCCCCTGCTCGAGATCGCCAAGAGCCTGGAA
>JANNAY010000069.1:0-2913 GCA_031384945.1 Deltaproteobacteria bacterium | reverse complement strand
GCTGGGACGCCAACGTCGGCGCCCGCCTGCTCTACAAAATGATCGGCACCGCGCTGCTCTCACGTGGCGAAGCGCACGCGCCAGACCTGCCCATCCCGCCGGGCGTGTAGAACGACGGCATGAGAGCAGCTGCAGTCGTCGTCGTCGCAGTCGCAGTCGGCGGCGTCGCCAGCGGCTGTGCCTCGGTCGAGGGCTACGTCAACGACGGCAACTTCGCCGACGCCTGCGTCCTCGCCCACGAAGACAGCCTCTTCAGAGACCGCTTCGTCGACCTCGACGTCTTGCGCGCGGCCGTTGTCGGCCGCGTCAACGCCAGCGTCAGCGCCGTCGCCGTCGACGACCTCGCCGACGTCGACGGTAGCGTCGTCTTCGCGCAGCTGCGGGTGTCGGTGCCCGCGGCCTCGACCATCGTTGTGCAAGAGACGGCGTCGTCGTTCGTCGAGGGCGAGCCCGCGCTCGAGCGCGTGATGCGCGCGTTGCCGCCGATCGCTGATGCGCCGCCGCTGCTGTTGCCGCCGGGTCCGCTGTCGATGCCAGCCGCGCCGGATCCGTCGCCAGCGTCTTCGTCGTCGTCGAGCGGGGGCGGCGGCTTCTTCGGCGCGATGTTCGAGCTCGTCACCTTGCCCTTCAAGATCGTCGGCGAGATGGCGTCGTCGCTGGCGTCGATCCCGTTCGACTTGTTCGGCGTGTCGTCGCCCTTCCGCGGCGGCGGCTACGGCTCGTCGTCGTCGTCGTCGTCGAAGCCGGATCCGCGTTTGCCCGGCGAGGCGATCCTGCCGCCCGACGCGTGGGAGAAACAGAAGGCGCGGCTCACCGACGAACACGACGCCGCCGTCAAAGCCGTCGACGACGCCCGCGCCTCGCAGCGACGTCGCGCGACGTCGGTGGTCGCCCGCCTCAGCGATCGCTGTCGCGCGTCGGGCGAGCAGGGCTGCGCGCGGCTCGTGCTTGTCCCCGACGACGTGAAGGATCCTCAGACGGTGCGGCTGCGGGCGGGCCTCGGCAAAGACTGCGGCCTCGACGAAGACTTCGTCGTCGCAGCCAAAGGGGCGCTGCCGACGGCGATGGCGCCAACGACGACGCCAGCGACGGCGACGATGGCGCCGACCGCAACGACGTTGCCTGACGCCGCCGCCATCGACGACGCCGGCAAAGTCTTCGACGCCCGCAAGGCCGGCCGCGCCGACCTCGACGACGTCGTCTGCCGCGTCGACGTCAAACCACGGTGGAAGCGCTTGTTGCCCAGCAAGCCCGGCGCGCTCTCGGTGCGGTTGGCGACGGGCGCGCTCGCGGGACAGGGCACCACCGTCGAGGTGCCGTCGTCGTTGCGCTTCTTCATCGGCAAGAAAGGCGCAGTCGCAGCAGGAGATCACCTTAAAATCGCCGTCGCTGTTGTCGAAGAGCCTGATGCAGCGTTCTTCGGCGGCGCCAGCGGCGTCATCGGTGGATTGCCGCTGCGCTTGTCGAGCGAGAACCTCAACATCGAGTGTCGATAGTGCTGCGACAGCACCACATGACGGGACGCGTCAACCATGGCAGCGAAGACAGCGAGATCGCGGTCGGACGCCGCCGTTGTCGACGTCGGACAGCTGTCCGCACGAGCCGTGGCGATCCTCGAGACAGCGTGTCGCGAATCTCCTCGTCTTCGTTCTGCGTGTTACGGTGACTCGGGTCACGGATGAAGCACAGCGTCGAGGATTGGGGAGCCGTCGCCAGAGAGGACAGGCAAGAGTGGGGCGAGGAGAAGACAGGGTGAATCTGCGTCGCAAGACCGTTGTCACCGTCATCAGCAAGATCGGCGACCGGCGTCCAAAGGCCGACGCCTGTCTGGTCGTGATCTATGGCCAGCAGGTCGGGGCCAAGCACATCTTGAAAGCCGGCGAGATGATCATTGGCCGCTCTTCGCAGGCCCAGCTGCAGATCGATCACGAGTCTGTCTCTCGTCGTCACGCACGCATCGTGCTGACCGAGTCCGGGGTGCTGCTGGCAGACCTTGGCAGCA
Organism: Deltaproteobacteria bacterium; assembly: GCA_031384945.1. GTDB lineage: Bacteria > Myxococcota > UBA727 > UBA727 > VGSZ01 > VGSZ01. The sequence goes on along the minus strand of JANNAY010000069.1, from coordinate 911 downwards.
CCAACGGCACGTACGTCAACGACGAGCCGATCCAAGAGCGCACGCTCGCGCACGGCGACTTGCTCAAGGTCGGTCGCACGATCCTGAAGTACCTGAGCACCGACAACATCGAGGCCGCCTACTACGAAGAGATTCACCGCCTCACGACCATCGATGGGCTCACGCGCTGCTTCAACGCGCGCTACGCCAAAGAGCAGCTCATCCGCGAGGTCTCGCGTGCGGCTCGTTACACGCGACCACTCTCGGTCTTGATGTTCGACGTCGATGACTTCGCCCGCATCAATGAAGAGTTCGGGCACCTCGCTGGTGATGCGATTCTCGCCCAGCTGGGCAAGCGCCTCGGTCGTCGCGTGCGTCGTGAAGACATTCTGGCGCGCACGGGTGGTGGTGAGTTTGCGCTCGTCACGCCTGAGGTCGAGAAGGCCGGCGCGGTGTTTCTGGGCGAGCGGGTTCTGCGCATCATCGGCGAGACGGCCTTTGGCTTTGACGACGTCCAAATCCCCGTGACCTTGTCGATCGGCGTCGCTGCCCTCGACGAGATCGCCATCCCCGACGCCGACGCCGAGACTGCGCCGGGCGCGCGCGTCTCGGCCAAAGACACACCGGCCGGCGGCACGCTGCCCGATCCGTTTCACTCGTCGGCGACCTCTGAGTTCTCGTTGTTTGAGAGCAGCCGCTCCGGCGAGACCATCGATCGCTTCCACTCTGCGAGTGACCAGCTCTTGCAGCTCGGTCGGCAGCGGCTCGCGCAGGCGAAGTCTGATGGCAAGGGTCGCCTCGTCTCCTGAGCTCCTGAGATTCTCATGCGCGTCTGGTGGCGTCGCCGTTTGGTCACGACAGCTGCAACCACCGTCACGTCGACGCGATTTCGCCAGACGCTCACGTGACGGGCGCGTGACGGCGAACGCGGT
>JANNAY010000046.1:0-10815 GCA_031384945.1 Deltaproteobacteria bacterium | reverse complement strand
CGTGTTGGGCGGCGGCGCCTTTCTCGTTTGGGACGTCTTCTTCCGCGGCGACAAAGACGTCATCGCCGCCAACGACGTCGACGCTGGCGTCGCCGCTGTCGTCGACGCAGGATCCGCCGCCGTCGTCGCGGCCAAGGTCGTCGACGCAGGATCCATCGTCGCTGTCGTCGTCGATGCCGGCGCTGGCGAGGTCAAAGTCGTCAATGCTGTCGTCGATGCCGGCACCGCCGAAGTCAAAGTCGCCGCTGTCGTCGACGCCGGAACGACGACCAAGATCGACATCGTGCGCGCGAACATCGGCGGCAAGGCCGAGAAGGTGCTCGTCAAAGTCGGCGACGTGCTGACCCCCGAGACGCCGGTCGCCGTCGTCGCCGGCGAGAACTTCAACCTCAAGAAGAAGCTCGACACCCTGCGCCGCGAGGCCGCCGAGCTCGAGCCCTACGTCGGCAAGGTGCCGTCGGCGAAGTCCGACCTCGACAGCGTGCGCGCTGAGATCAAGCGCATCGAGGGGCGCCTCAAGCCGCAGACCTTGAAAGCCAACAAGCGCGGCACCGTGCTCGAGGTGTTGATCCAGCCCGGTGACGTCGTCAGAGACGGCGCGCCGATCTTGAAGATCAACCCCGGTTGAGCTTCACAGCTTGCAGCAGGTGATGACGACCGGGCGCACGATCACGGGCGAGTAGTCGATGTCGGGGCCGTCGGGCGCTGGAAACGTCTGCCATACGATGACGCCAGCGCCGACGACGAGGGCGCCGAGGCCGCCGGTCAACAGCCACGGCCCGACGTCGAATTCGGGCTCGACGACGACAGGCGGCAGGACGACGGCGTCAAAGGCGGCGTAGACGGCGGCGGCAAAGGCGACGGCGTCGTCGACGTCGGCCTTGACGTCTTTGATGTCGGCGCCGCTGCCGACGCGGGGGCGACCGCCCGAGGCGAGGGCGACGACGACGTCAGCGCCGACGAGGCGGGCGAGCACGGCAAAGGCAGCGTCGTCGCCGGCCCTGATGCGGGCAGCGGCGTCTTTGCGGCGAAAGGCGATGTCGGCGGGGGCGAGGATGTCGCTGACGGCTTCACTGCCGCCGTTTTTGACGACGAGCACGCGGCTGCGGCCGGCCACGCCGGGGGCGCGCAGCGACAAGAGATGCGGTCCTTCGGCGAGCGACAACAAGCCGCCCGCGGGGACGCGGCCGACGCCATCGACGACGACCTCGGCGCGGGCGTCGCTGCCGATGACGCGGGGGGCGACGACCACGAGGGCGGTCTTCGCCGCGAGGTTCTGTTCGCGGGCCGCGGCGAACGCGGTGACGATGGTGGGCCGGTGCAAACCCGGATCGAGCCCCGTGCGCGAGGGCTCGACGCGCGCGGCGAGGCGCAACAACGTCGTCGCCTCGTCGTCGTCTTTGTCGACGCTGAGCCGCACGGTGGCGTGCAGCAGCAGCACATCGGCCAACAAGTCGCGCTGGTCTTCAGGACGCTCGAGCCGCAGCGCCTCGGTCCACGCCGCGCGGGCGCGCTCATCGGCCGCGTCGAAGTCGAGATCGCGAAAACGGGCGCGCGCCTCTTGCAGCAATCCGCGCGCGCGGTCGCGGTCGCCCGCAACGACGACGGCGTCGACGCCGTCGAGGCCGGCGCGGGCGTCGCGATCGACGGGCTGCATCCCCCGCGCTTGCAGGGCCGCGGCGGCGGCGTCGGCGCGGGCGACGTCGTCGACGCTGACGCCGGCGGGCACGACGACGACGCGGGCGCCGTCGACAGGCGCCGCCGCCCACAGGAGCAGCAACGCGATCACGCTGGCGTCTCCAACGACGACGCTGGCGTCTCCGACGACGACGATGGCGACGACGGCGACGGCGACGGCGACGGAGACGGCGCGGAGCGCAGCACCAACAGGCCGAGCAGGGCCGAGAGCGAAGAGCCAACGAGGATGCCGGTCTTGGCCTCGGTGTGCTCGACGCTGCCCGGCACAAAGGCGAGGGCGGCGACGAAGAGCGACATCGTGAAGCCCACCCCGCCGAGGATCGCCATCCCCCAGACGTGGCGCGGGTGAACGCCGGCGGGCAACGACAGAAGTCCAGACTTCACGCACGCCATGACGGTGCCAAAGATGCCCAGCTGCTTGCCGACGACGAGCCCGACGATCACGCCGAGCGACACCGGCGAGAAGAGCGTGCCCGTGCCGACGCCGCCGAGGTCGACACCGCCGTTGGCCAGGGCGAACACCGGCAAGATCAACCAGTGGATCCACGGCGACAACGACGACACCAGCCGCTCGAGGGGCGGCTGGTGCTGCTCGAGGCGCTTCTCGAGCCCCGAGAGCGCGGCCTCGCTGCCGTCTTCGAGCAGCGCGCGAGCTTCGGCTTTGACGTCGTCAAGGCCGACGCGGCCGCGGGCGGGGATGGCGAGGCCGACGACCACACCGGCGATGGTCGGGTGGACGCCGCCCTCGTGCAGGGCGATCCACAGGGGGACGCCTGTGACGAGGTACGGCACCACGCGCCACACACCAGCCGCGTTCAAGGCGAACAAGACGACGACGCAGCCGGCGCCGACGCCGAGGGCGGCGACGTCGATGTCGCCGCCGTAGAAGACGGCGATGACGACGATGGCGCCGAGGTCGTCGATGATGGCGAGGCCCATCAACACCTTGACCACGAAGGGCGGCACGCGCGCCCCCAGCAGGCCGATGACAGCGAGGGCAAAGGCGATGTCGGTCGCCATCGGCGTGCCGAACCCCTGCCGCTGCGCCGGCGCGATGACGACATAGAACAGCGCTGGCACCAACATGCCGCCGAGGGCCGCCAACGCCGGCACCGACGCCCGGCGCCAGCCGCGCAGCTCACCGACGACGAGCTCGCGCTTGATCTCGGCGCCGACGACGAGAAAGAAGACGGCCATGGCGACGTCGTTGACGACGCCCAACAGGTCGAGGTGCAAGCCATGTCGGCCAACGCCAGCACCGACGTCGATGGCGACGGCGAGGGACCAGACGCCGTCGTACGAGGCGCCGTCGACGTTTTTCCACACCATGCCGGCGATGAGGGCGAGCACGAGCAGCGCCCCGCCTTTCGCGGCCACCTGCATGAAGAGCTCGGCCGGCCGACGAACGAGAAGAAGCATGCGCGCTCGCGTCGTCGTCGCCTGCTCCTCCTTCGCCTGCTCCATCGGCGCACGCTCGCAAAAACCGGGACGCAAAGAAAACAAAACCCCCGACGAGGTCGGGGGTTTTGGATGCTCCGAAGAGCAGTTTCTTCAGCCGCGCGGGCAGTGGCCCATTTGGCCAGCCGAGAACATGTCTTCTTCGTTGAAGGCCTCTTGGTGGGTCTTGTCGCGCAGGTCTTGGTCTTTGGTGACAAAGCCTGGGTTGACGTGACCGCCGGTGAGGCTCACGAACGAGAGCAAGGCGGAAATGAAGGTGGCGAGCAGCGTCATCGGTCCTCCTGGTGGCAGGTTGCAGCGTATCCAGATCGCCGCCCGCACGTCCTCTTTCGAGGGAATGCAGCCGGCTTGAGCGGCCATGAGCAGCCAGTGTGCCAGGACAAGTGTCCGCGATCTGCACACCCCCGTTGTCTTCGGCGCCGCCGTCGTCAACGGCGATGTGTGCGCATCCCTGCTGACCACCTGCGCGCTGTCGCCGCCCTCTACCGCACGGGCCTGGCCGGCGCGCGACCCCTCGACGCCGTGGTCGCGACCTTCTTGAAAGAAGAGATGGCCGGCCACAAAGACGCCGACCGCGGCTTCGTCGTCGACGGCGCCCACGCGATGTGGCGCACGCGGCGCTGGGTCGAGGCAGTCGTTGCACGCCTGAACGGCCCTTCTGTTCTGCAGGTGGTGGCGGCCTCGCTGATCAGCCGCGGCACACCCCTCGATCGGCTGCCGCTGTCGAAAGACGAAGTCGCCGCGGTCGCCGTCGCCGTCGCCGCCGTCAACAACGACGCCGACCTCGACGTCAAAGCCTCGCTGCCCGCCTGGCTGTGCGAGCGACTGGTCGCGCGCGGGGGCACGGCGCTGGCGCTGTCGTCGACGCTGCCGCCGCCACAGACGCTGCGCACCAACACCCTCAAGACCGATCGGGCGACTCTGCTGCGTGACCTCGCGGCCGAAGGCGTCAACGCCGTCGCCTGCGACGCCTCACCCACGGGCGTCCGTGTCGTCGAGCGGCAGAACATCTTTCGCACCCAGGCCTTTCGCGAGGGCCGCTTCGAGGTGCAAGACGAAGGCTCGCAGCTGATCGCCCTGCTCGCTGGGGCCGCGCCGGGTGACCGCGTCGTCGACGGCTGCGCCGGCGCCGGCGGCAAGACCCTCGCCCTCGCCTGCGCCATGCAGAACAAGGGCGCGCTCATCGCCCTCGACGTGCACAGCGGACGCTTGAAGGCCCTCAAAGAGCGCTGCGCCAAAGCTGGCGTGTTCAACGTCCGCGTCCACGACGTCGAAGAAGAAAAAAAAGCCATCAAGCGCCTGAAGCGCTCTTGCGACGTCGTCGTCGTCGACGCCCCCTGCAGCGGCTCTGGCGTCTTGCGGCGCAACCCCGACACCGGCTGGCGCTTGGTGCCCGACGACGTCGCGCGGCTGGTGACGCTGCAGACGACGCTGCTGCAGAAGTACGCGGCGCTGGTGAAGCCCGGCGGCGTGATCGTCTACGCCACCTGCTCGTTGCTCGACGACGAGAACGAGGCCGTCGTCGCCGCTTTTCTCCAAAATGACCCGGCGTTTTCGCTCGTTCCGGCCCGGCAGCGCCTCGCCGACGCTGGCGCCGTCGTCGACGTCGGCGACACCCTGCGGCTCGATCCCGTGCGCCACGGCACCGACGGCTTCTTCAGCGCCGTGCTGCGCCGATCTTGATTCGGCGTTAGGGTCCGCCAGTCTCAAGAGGTGGAAATGCTCGATCTGAGCGTCTTGATCGTCGACGACGAAGCAGCAGTGGCCCGGGCGCTTGAGCGCCTGTTGACCTCAAAAGGCTTCGCCACGCGCGTTGTTTCATCGCCCGACGCGGCCATCGCGGCCGTGCTGGAAGAGACGTTTGGCGCCGTCATCTCCGACATGAACTTCTCGCCCGAGCGCACCGACGGCGCCGAAGGCGAGGGGCTGTTTCGCGCCATCCGCGACCTCGATCCTGAGCTGCCTGTCGTGCTGATGACGGCATGGGCTTCGCTCGAAAAAGCGGTCGCCCTCGTGCGCGTCGGCGCCGCTGACTACGTCGAGAAGCCCTGGGACCCCGACAAGCTGCTGCCGACGCTGAAGAACTTGATCGATCTGCGGCGCACGCGGCTCGAGAACCGCCGCCTCGTCGGTGAGCGCGATCGCGAGCAAGACGAGCTGGCACAGCGCTTCGACCTCAGCGGCCTCGTCTACCAGGCGCCCGCCATGCACCGCGCTGTCGCCCTCGCCGCGCAGGTGGCCCGCAGCGATGCGCCGGTGTTGATCACCGGCGAAAACGGCGTCGGCAAAGAGGTGATCGCCGAGATCATCCAGAAGAACTCGGCGGTGAAGGGCGGGCCCTTCGTCAAAGTGAACGCCGGCGCCCTGCCCTCTGAGCTGCTCGAGGTCGAGCTGTTCGGGGCCGAGGTCGGGGCCTACACCGGCGCGGCAAAAACCCGCGAAGGCCGCTTCGAAGCGGCCGACGGTGGCACGCTGTTTCTCGACGAGGTCGGCAACTTGTCGGCCCACGGACAGGCGGCGCTCTTGCGCGTGCTGCAGACCGGCGAGTTCGAGCGGCTCGGCAGCAACAAGACCAGAAAGGTCAAGGTGCGCCTCATCTCGGCGACCAACACCGACCTGCCCAGCGCCATCAAGGCCGGCACCTTCCGCGAAGACCTCTACTACCGCCTCAACGTCATCGAGATTCGCCTGCCGCCGCTGCGCAACCGCGTCGAAGACATCGTCTCGTTGGCGATGCACTTCTTGAAGTCCTACGCCGGCGGACGACCGCTGCGCATCGACGACGACGCCATCCGCGCCCTGCGCGCGTGGAGCTGGCCGGGCAACGTGCGCGAGCTGAGCAACCGCGCCCAGCGCGCCGCCATCGTCTGCCGCGGCGACGTCGTCACCGTCGACGACCTCGGCTTGAACACGCCGGCGCCGCAGGCGTCGTCGCAAGAGGGTGAGCCCACTGATCCTCTCGACGCCGACGAAGGACGCCGCATCGAGCGCGCCCTCGCCCGCCACGGCGGCGTCGTCGCTCACGCCGCCGCCGAGCTCGGGCTCTCGCGGCAGGCGCTGTACCGGCGCATGAGACGCTTTGGCCTCGAGGTCGAACGGCGCGTGCGGTCCGACGATTCACCGCCGGGCACATCCGGTCAGGGACCGCGCTCCTAACCCGTGGCGCCGCCTCTCACGCTTCAGCACGGCCCGGGTGGGGGCCCGGCGCTCGCCACCGGTCGCTTCGGCGCCAGCGGCGACTCCTTCGTTGACGATGATGACGCCCGCGCCCGCGGCATCCTTGACGTCATCCTCGTCGTCGGCGTCGTCGTCTCCGCCGTCTACGCCGCCGTCAACTTCTTCTTCTTCGGCGCCAGCCGGCCCGCGGGCGTCGCCTCGACCCTCGTCCTGGCGTTCATCGCCGCCAGCGTCGCGTTGCGGGCGGGTCTCGTGCGGCCCACCGCCATCTTCGTCGTCGCCTGCTGCCTCGCCGCCGGACTCGCGGGCACATGGACGGCGGGCATCGAGGGCAGCTCGCCCCTGGCCCTGGCCATCGCCACCGTGCTCGCTGGCATGACTCTCGGGCCCCGCGCCGCCGTCGTCGCCAGCCTGACCGGCATCGGCGGCTTCGTCAGCATCCTCGCCGTCGCCCCGCCGATCGTCGTGCCGCACGACGTGCTGCACCAGGGCACGGGCATCGTGCTGCAGCTGGCAGCTGGCGGCATCTTGATGGTCGCCACTGCGCGCTCGAACAACGCGCTCTTGCGGCGGCTGCGCGTCGAGCAGGGCGCGCTGCAGCAGGCCAACGACAACCTCGCCCGACGCGTGCGCGACGAGCAGGCGCTGGCCGCCATCGGCCGCTTGCTCGTCGAGGGCGACGACGTCGACGCCGCCTTTGGCCCGGCGCTGCAGCACCTCTACGGCGTGTGGAACCGACCGATGGCCCTCTTCGTGCGCGGCGTCGACCGTCCGCGGGCGCGGCACGCGTTCGGGTTTCGCGCCCCCGTGCTCGTCGGCGGCGACGAAGAAGCCGCCCGCATCGTCGCCGAAGAAGACGGCGGCGTCGTCGAAGTCGTCGACGGCGCTGACGCGCACCGCTGCCGGGCGGTGCCGATCCGCACGGGCACCGTGCCGCATGGCGTGCTGGTCGCGTCGTTGGGCGATGAGTACGACGTCGACGCCAGCCGCAAACGCGGCGACGACGCCGTGCTCGTCGGCGCCGCCACCTTGTTCGCCGCGGCCTTTGAGTGGCGCGAGGCCGAGGGGCGCATGCGCCTCGCCGAGCGGCGTCGCGCGGCCCTCGTGAAAGCGTCGCCCGACGGACTGCTGATCCTCGACGACGCCGGCATCATCGTCGACGCCAACCCCGCCGCGACCGCGCTGTTTGGTTTGCAAGACCCACAGAACGAGCCGCTGCGGGCCGAGCCGCTGCTGGGCCGCTCGTTCGCTGGCATCGAGACCGTCAGCGCTGAAGACCTCAAACGCGTGGCGCGCGCGCTCACCGACGCGCGCGAGCAGAGCGTCGTCGCTGCTGGCGCCCCTGGCAGCGGTGATCATTCGCTGTCGGGCGTGGTGGCGCTGACGTTTCGCCGCAAGAACGGCAGCGTCGCCCACGTCGAGATGCGGGTGACGCACGCGTCGTCCGTCGTCGGCGATGCGCCGGGCGTCGAGGCGTTGCTCGAGCAGGGCGGCCGCTTCGACGTCTCGCTGCGCGATGTGACAGGGCGCATCGAAGCGCTGAAGACACGCGAGCGCCTCGAGCAGCAGCTCTACGCCGCGCGGCGCCTCGAGGCCCTCGGACAGCTCGCCGGTGGCGTCGCCCACGACTTCAACAACCTGCTGAGCGTCATCCTCACCAACGCGCGCTTGTTGCTCGAAGAGAAAGAGGGACAGCGCTGGCTCGACGACGTCGCCAAAGCCGACCTCAGCGAGATCGTCGACTGCGGCAAGCGCGCCGCCGATCTCACGGGTCAGCTGCTGACCTTCGCGCGCCAGCAGCGGCGCGAGCCCCGCGTCACCGACCTGTCTGCGGTCGTCCGCGGCGTCGAAAAATTGCTGCGGCGCCTGACGCCTGCCGACGTGCGCATCGAGCTCGAGCTCAAGCCGGTGTGGATGATCGTCGCCGACCCGGCCCAGATCGAGCAGGTGCTGGTGAACCTCATCGCCAACGCCAGAGACGCCATGCCCGGCGGCGGCGCCTGCCGCGTGCGCACGCGCAACATGACCGCCATCGCGGGCGAGCTGCCCGTCGGCCTGCCCGAGGCTGGTCGCTGGGTCGAGCTCAGCGTCGAAGATGAAGGCACCGGCATGGACGAAGAGACGAAGTCTCACGTCTTTGAGCCGTTCTTCACGACCAAGCCCACTGGCAAGGGCTCGGGACTCGGTCTCGCCACCGTCTACGGCATCGTCAAACAGAGCGGCGGGCACATCACCGTTGAAAGCGCGCCGGGCCATGGCACCACGTTTCGCGTGTGGCTGCCCGAGCGCGACGCGCTGCTCGAGAACGAAGACCACACGCCCGCCGCGGGTGGCGCCATCTCGCTCGGCCGCGAGCGCGTCTTGGTCGTCGACGACGACGTCGCCGTGCGCCGCGCCACCGAGCGCGCCTTGAGCTCGCGTGGCTTCGTCGTGCTCTCGGCGTCGACCATGAGCGAAGCGCTGGTGGTCAGCGAAGGCGGCGTCGATGCCGTCGTCGCCGACCTCGTCATGCCCAACGTGCAGGGCGACGCTCTGGTCGAGCAGCTGCGCGAGAAGTACCCGGCCCTTCCCGCCGTGCTGCTCACCGGCTACGGGCGGCGCAGCGTCGATCTGGCGCGTCCGTTTCGCATGCTGCGCAAGCCCGCGAGCCCTGAAGAGCTGGCGCGCACGTTGCGTTCGGTCATCGACGAAGGCGCGCTGGGCAAGCAGTCGCTCTCTTGACCGCACCGTGATCGCGCGCACAGACCCGGCGATGGCGTGGCGTCGTACAGGCGCGGACATGTGACCACGTCGGGATCAGCAACCGCCGCGCCGTCTGCGCCGTAGCTCCCGCATGCATGAACTCGATCCGACTCTCGGTCGCGTCGTGGGGGGGCGCTACGAGGTCACCTCGCGCATCGGACGCGGCGGCATGGGCGCCGTCTACGTCGCCCGCCAACAGCTGCTCGATCGCGATGTGGCGTTGAAGCTGATTCGCGTCGACCTTGCCTATGACCCCGAGGTCGTCGCCCGCTTCGAGCGCGAGGCCCGCGCCGTTGCCCGCTTGCAGCACCCGCACATCGTCGTCGTGCACGACTTCGGCGCCGACGACGGCGTGCTCTTCTTGGCGATGGAGCGGCTTGTTGGCGTCGTGCTCGGTGAAGAGCTGCGCCGCGCGGGCCGCTTGCAGCTGGCGAGCGCGCTGCGCATCACCCGCGACATCGCGTCGGCGCTGGCGTGCGCCCACGCCGCTGGCGTCGTGCACCGCGACCTCAAGCCCGACAACATCATGCTCGTCGTCACCGACGACCGCGAAGACCACGCCAAGGTGCTCGACTTCGGCATCGCCAAGATCGCCGGCGGCAGCGACCCGGCGGTCACGACGTCGCGCATGGTGTTGGGCACGCCGGGCTTCGTGGCGCCCGAGGTCATCTTGCACGGCATGTCCGATGACCCGCGCACCGACCTCTACGCCCTCGGCATGTTGCTCTTCCAGATGCTCGCCGGGCGCGCTCCCTTCGTGGCGACCTCGGCGGGCGGCATCTTGATCGCTCAGGCCGCCGAGGATCCCCCGCGCCTCTAGACCCTCGTCGCCGACGTCCCGGCCGCCGTGTGCGATCTGGTGGCGCGGCTGACGGCGAAGAAGCCCGACGCGCGCCCTGCCTCCGCCCGTGACGTTGTCGAGTCCCTCGATCGTCTGCTCGGTCGCGGCGGCAGCGGCCTCTTGCGGCTTGAGCTGCCGCCGCCATCGACGACGCTGTCGTTTGAGACGTCGCCCTCGCAGGCGTTGCCGACGCCGTCGACGGCGACGCAGTCGTTGGCGTCGTTGGTGGGTGGTGTCGTCATCGCGGCTGAACAGCCGCAGCGTCGTCGCCGCTGGCCCCTTGCTCTGGCTGCTGCGGCTTTCGTCGGCCTCCTCGGCGCGACGTCGGTGATCGCGATGACCGCCGCTCCGCCGGCGACTCCGACTCTGTCTGCGCCGACGGCGTCGCTGACTGCGACAGCCTCGCGCGCGGCCACCCCCCCAGCCCCCCTCCCTGAAGGGAGGGAGGCAGAGGGGGGAGGAAACCAGGCGCGTGCACCCGCGACGGCTGTGCTGCCGACCACTGCGGCTGCGACGACCCCTGAGGCTGGTGCGACGACGACTGCGGCTGCACCGACGACTGCGGAACCGACGACGGCGACTGCGGAACCGATGACCACTGCAGCTGCGACGAAGACAGCGGCTGCGACGACGACCACGAAGACGGCTGCGACGACGAAGAAGAAGCCGGCGACGACGCAGACGCTGGCGGTGCCGGAGCCGCCGAAGGCCGAGAAGCCGGCGCTGACTTCTGCGCTCATCAAAACAGGCATTGAATCCAGCCTCGGCAAGGCGTCTTCTTGCACCAACACCAACATCAAGAAGGCGCCGGCGGGGTCGGGGGTGCTGGTCGACCACTGTCCCAGCTACAAGACGGTGGCCGGGGATCACCAGGTGGTGTTGACGGTCGCGCCCGACGG
>JANNAY010000007.1:0-1573 GCA_031384945.1 Deltaproteobacteria bacterium | reverse complement strand
TCGACCCAGAGGCGCGCGGCTTCGGGCGCATCATCCCGCGCCGGCCGTGGTGGCCGATCCTGCCCGTGTTGGTGGTTGGCGCGCCGGTGGTCGCAGCGGTCCTGCTGGTCGCCCGCCTGAGCGAGCTGCGCCACGACTGACGCCCCAGGCTGCGCCTACTTCGGGTCTGAGCAGCAACGGAAGCCGAGCGACGCCGACGACGTCTTCGCCGACAGCGTGCGCCGGGCTGAACAGCGCGAGGCGAAGTCGGGACGGTCGGACGAGCCGCCCTTGGCGATCTTCTGGCCGCCGACGGCGTCGGCGACCCACTCTTCGACGTTGCCGGCCATCATGAAGGTCTTGAAGCCCGAGCGGCACTTCTTGAAGTCGACGGGCGGCGCCAACGGACGCGGCTTGCCGTCGCCGTCTTCGGTGTTGCAGGTGTCGGCGTCGTAGGTGTTGCCGTACGGAAACCGCGACGACGACGGACCTTTGCAGGCGCGCTCCCACTCGGGCTCGGTGCACAGGCGCTTGCCAGAGCGGTCGCAGGCGTTCTTCGCCGCGGCCCACGACACGCCGGTCGTTGGCAGCGCCTTCGAGCCGTTGGGGGCTTCGTAGTAGTCGATGCAGTAGGCCTTGACGTCGACGGAGTGGGCGTCGGCCTCGCCGAAGTTGCGCATCGGGTCAGAGCCGCTGCTGCCAAAGGTGAACGAGCCGCTCTCGATCTTGGCCATGCCCTGGGGACACGACCCCGAAGCCAAGGCGACGTCTTTCGGCTCGTCCTTCGGCGGCGGCGGGTCGGCCTTCGGCGGCGGGTCGGCCTTCGGCGGAGGATCCGACTTCGGCGGCGGGTCGGACTTCGGATCGGTGCGGGGCGGCGGGTCAGACTTCGGGTTCTTCGACGCGAGCAACGCGGCGGCCGTGGCCTCGCGCTCCCGACGCTCCATCTCTTCTTGCAGGCGCTTGTCGGCGGCGGCGCGTTCGGCGGCGTCGTCGACCTTCGGCGGCGGCGTGACGACCGCGACGGTGGAGCCTGCGTCGACGATGGCGGTGCCGGCGTCGGCGACGCCGACGTCGATGGGCTCGGGGGGCTTCGGATCGTCAGGGCGCTGGGTGACGGTGGCGCCGTCTTCGGGGCCCTCGCCGTTGTGGCCCTTCATCAGCTGGCGCCCCGCCAACAAAGCGACAAGCACGACGATGCCGACGCCGGCGGCGATGGCGATGGGGCCCGGTCCGGACTTCTCACCACGGCGGCGCGGCGGCGACACCGGACGCAGCGACGGCGCCACCACCGGCGGCGGCACGACGTCGAACTCGTTGACGTGGGTCTCTTTGTCGTGAAGCCCTCTGCCCGTCATCGTCTCGCGCAGCGAATCGTCGTCGTCGTCGAGCGACTGCGGCAACCCCGGCAGCGCCGGCGGCAGATCCTCGTCGTCGATGTTGCGGCCCATGTTCAGGCCGCCAGCGCCGGTGCCGGCGGTGCGCGTGAGCGCGTCGCGCAGGTCGGGGTCTTCGACGAGGTCAGGACGGGGGTGCAGCTTCAACGCCGTCAGCGCGTCGTGGATTGCCAGCCCGTTCTCGGACTTGGGCTTGC
>JANNAY010001669.1:0-4612 GCA_031384945.1 Deltaproteobacteria bacterium | reverse complement strand
AAATCGGTCAACTTGATGCGACCGTCCCACGTCACCAGCACGTTGTGCGGGCTGATGTCGCGGTGAATCAGCTTCAGCTGCACGCCGTTGGCGTCGGCGGCAGACCAGGCGTACTCGAGGGCGCGCAAGACATCGCGCGCGGCTTGCACAGCCATGCCGAGTGGAATGCGCGTCTGCTTCTGCGAAGCCTCCCAAATAACATCTGAAAGGTCTTTGCCATCGGCAAATTCCATAACAATGAAGTACTCGCCGGCGTCGGTGTGGCAGAGGTCGTAGACGCGGACGACGCAGTCGTGGGCGAGGCAGGCGGCGACGCGGGCCTCTTCGATGAACATCTTCAAGATCTCTTTGTCGCGCGTGAAGTGCGGCAGGATCTTTTTGACTGCGTACTCTTTCTCGGTGCCGTCGTCGTTCTTGACCCGCGCCCGGTACACCTCGGCCATGCCGCCAGAGGCGTGCAGATTCAGAAGCTCGAGCTCAGACAGACTGATGTGGCCGCTCACGTCGTCACGCTAACAGCCCCGCCGAAAGCGAAGCACCTGCGCGACGTTGCGGACGCAGTTGACGCGCGGCGAGGTGAGCACGCACAGTGCAGCACGTGACCTTCAACGAGAAAATCATCACCGTCGGCCCCATCGTGATCGCCCAGTGGAAGGCGATGACCGTCGACGGCTTGAAAAAGGCCCACGACATCACCGTGTCGACGGGAAAGTCGTACGACAACAAGGCCTACGCCTACTTCATCGTGCCGCCGTCTCTGCCGATCCCCGACTCGTTCGTGCGCGCGCACATGACAAAGACGATGGACACCATGCTCGAGGCCTGCGCTGCCCTCTCGGTCGTCATCGAAGGCAGCGGCCTGAAGCAGGCTGCCCAGCGCAGCGTGGCCGCCTCGTTCATGTTGGTCTCTGGCAGAAAGCTGCACGTCTTCGCGACCCTCGAAGACGGCGTGAAGGCGTTCAAGCTGACCGATGGCCCTGCCGCCGTCGAAACCGCCCGCCGCGAGAGCATGCTGTCGGTCTGAGCTGTCGGTCTGAGCCAGCTCAGCCGAGCGCGACGTCGCCCCAACGGACGACGACGGCGGCGGCGCTCGAGACGCTGCCGATGGAATAGAGACACACGAGGTCGCCGCGCTTGATGCGGCCATCTTGCGCAGCTGTGTGCAGGTTGGCTGGCATCAGCACTGGTCCGACGTTGGCGAAGCGCGGGTAGACGTCGATGGTCTTCTTCACATCGACCTCGAGCAGCCGCGCGCAGAACGAGGCGTACCAGGCGAGGGGCGTGTTGAAGACGAAGAAGTCGATGTCGTTGACGGCGACGCCGGCGGCGCGGGCGGCGCCTTCGACGCAGGGCTTGAGGCTCTTCTCTGAGCTCTCTTTCATCAGGCGTCCGCTCGCCTCACCCGCGCGCATGCGCATCACGGGCGCGCCGTCGGCGCCCACGCTGGCGCGAAACGACATCGCGCCGCAGGTGCCGGCGGTGTGGATGGCGTGGCCGCCGAGGTAGCCGAAGCCGTCGTCGCAGGCGGAGACGACGAAGGCAGCGGCGCCGTCACCGACCGTCCAGCCGAGGCTGTCGGCGGGTTCGGTCATCTGCGAGTAGTTGCACGACGTCACGCACAGCACATTTCGCTGCTGGCCAGAGCGCACGAGCGCCGACGCCGTCGTCAGCGCCGCCATCGACGACGAGCACGCCGACTCGAGGTTCCACGCTGCGCACTGCAGGCCGAGGGCGCGGGCGACAAAGGCGCCGTTGCCGACGTCGTATTGGTTGGGAAAAAAGGACGACACGAGGGCGAGGTCGACGTCGGCGGCTTGCAGTCCGGCGGCGGCGAGGGCCTGACGGGCCGCGCGCACCTCGTAGGCGAGCGACGTCTCGCCAGGACCGTAGACGCGGCGCTCGACGGTGCCCCGAAACGGATCGGCCATGTAAGGGGCCATCTCTTGCTCAAAGATCGCAGCGTCACCGCTGGGGCTCCACAGCTTGGCGAGGGCGCGGCCTTCGGCGTTGGCGACGGCGTCGGCGTGCTCGGTTCGCCAAAAGTCGTTGGTGCGCACCGTCGGAGGAAAGGCGAGTGCGAGGGCGCGGATGCCTGCTGCGTTCATCGCGCAGCCTCTTGCTTCTTCAGCGACTCGACGCGCCCCTTGATGGGCGCCTCTTCTGTGGGATCGATGCGCACGTCGATGACGAAAGCGGACCGGGCGTCGAGTGCTTGCCGGAGGCCCGCGTCGAGGTCGCCTTCGCGTTCGACGCGGACGCCGTCGGCGCCCATGGCGCGGGCGAGTGCGACAAAGTCTGTCGTCGGCATCGCCGTCTCGAGCGGACGCAGGCCAAGCCGCCGAATGCCGTGCTCGATCATCCCGTACCCGCTGTCGTTGAGGACGACCCAGACCGCGGGCAGTCGGTACTGCACGGCGGTGTTGACCTCGCTGAACATCAACATCGCGCCGTCGCCGACGATGGCGACGGATTTTCTGCCTTCGATGGCGGCGCCGATCACGCCCGTGGTGGCCTGCCCCATCGATCCGAACGAGACACCGAGGCGCAGCCGCGGCGTGCGCAGGCGAAGCAGATGGATCGCCCATGCGAACGAGTTGCCCGACTCGGCCATGAGAAACGCATCGCTGCCGTCGACGACCACGCGCTGGATCGCGTTGAACAACATTGTCGGGCGCACCGGCCCGTCGGCCCGCAGCGGCCCGGTCGACGGCGCCGGCGGCAACGGCTCAGGCGGCACCCTGTGCGGCTTCAACGCCGTCGGCACGTGCGTGAGCAGCGCTTCGAGAAACTGCCCGATCTCGGCCTGCACGCTGGTGACAGGGGCGTCGGGGTAGGCGCCGGCGGCGGCGGCGTCGACGTCGACCTGGACGAAGCCGTGCTCGGGGACGAGCCGGCGGTCCCACATCGAGCTCGCCTCACCGAGGCGGCTGCCGAGGACGAGGGTGCGCAGCGGTCGGTGGCGCTCGATGTAGGCGGGAGGCCCGCCGTGTCCGCCGAGTCCGGTGACGCCGACGAACTGCGGGTGGTCTTCGGGAAAGATGCCCTTCGCGCGCGGCGTGCACATGACGCCGACGCCGGTGCGCTCGGCGAGCTCTCGGACGAGTGTGCTTGCGTGGCGAGCGCCGAAGCCGACCCAGATGGCGAAGGGGTGCCTGTCGTCGGCCTGGGCGCCATCGGCGAGCAGCAGCTCAGCGCAGTGCCGGGCGCTCGACGTCGCGGTCTCGGCGTTGAGCACCGTCGACCTCGACGACGACGCCAGCTCGGCCGTGACCGGCGCCGCCTGCACGTGAATGGGCACGCCGATGCTCGCCACGAAGCCCTGTGGTCGCTGGCAACCCGCGGCGAGCGCAGCGATCACCGTCGACAGCTGCGACGGGTCGTTGATGGTCTCGCCGTAGTGACAGAGGACGCCGCTGGCATGGACGCCGGCGAACATGGTGCGCGGTCCCGTCTCTTGCGTCGCCCAGCGACCCTGGTGCGGCGGCGGCGTCGTCGCCGACAGCAAGATGACCCTGGCGCCATCCCACTTGGCCGACATCAAACCCGTCAGAGCGTTGGTGATGCCCGGTCCGGTCGTCGTGAACACGACCGTTGGCCGGCCCGTGGCGAACGAAGCTTCCATCGCCGCAAACGCGGCGCCGCTCTCGTGCCGGCAGTGAAAGACGTCGAGGGCGCTGAACTGAAGCGCCTCGGCGAGGTGCGCGATGGCGCCGCCGACAACGCCGAAGGCTTGGCGGACGCCCATCCCATAGAGAGCCTCGGCCAACACATCGGCGAGGCGGGGCGCTGACGCCTCCTCCGCCGCTGCGATCGCGTCCCCCTCATCCGAAAACGGTAGTGCCGACAGCTTTGGCTGCGTTTTCCCACCCACACTGCCTCCTCAACTGATCCTCAACCCAGCACTCCGCAGACCCCCCACCTGTTCCGGTTCAGGGCCCGGGCGGCGGTCCGCACTTGAAGACCGGAAAGCCGTGGGCGGTTTGCGCCTGAATCTTTCCGTTCTTGATGATGTAGGTGTCCGCGCCGTCCGGAATGTCGACACATGGCGTGCTGATGCTAAAGAGCACCCGTCCCATCTCGGCGCGATCGTTGAGGATCGAAACGATCACTTCTTCGACCAGCAATGGGATGGCGCCACCCAGAAAGCCACTCAGACCCTGCAGCTGGCCGACAATGTTGTCTCGGCCGCTGATGGTGCCCTGGTCGGAGATCACGATGGCGTCTTCGGCGTAGTTGCAGCCGACAGCGTCCCAGTCGGCGGCGGCGAGGGCGGCACGGTGGTCGACGAGGACCTGAGCCGCACTGCGGCTGTTGAGGCTGCGGGCGCACTGGCGCCGACCGCCGTGCGCGCTGGCCGCAGTGGAAGAAACGAGAGCGGCGACAGCGACTGCGAAGGCAAGGTGTCTCATGGCGGTCACTCCCTGGCTGCGTGGCGTGTGTCTCAGTGTCTCGGTTCAACGTAGCCGGCGTTCTGCAACTCTCCCAGAAATGTGTCAGCTCAGGACAGTCCGGTCGGCGGCGCTTTCCAATGCGGGCCTCCCAGTCCGCCCGGTCGGATCAGGTGACGCGGGCGCGCGATCGCGGTCACACGAGACGTCGAATTCTGGGAGCG
>JANNAY010001616.1:0-5529 GCA_031384945.1 Deltaproteobacteria bacterium | reverse complement strand
ACGTGGTGCAGATCTTCGACCTCGGCGACGAGCCGCGGCCGGCAGCACAGGGCGGTGGCCAAGACTGGTTCCTGGCGATGGAGTACCTCGACGGCCGCGACATGCTGCAGGTGGGCCGCGCCTGCCGCTCGCACAACAAGGCCGTGCCGTTCGACGTCACAGCACTCATCATCGCCGACGCCTGCGCCGGCCACGACCACGCGCACAAACTAAAGGGCGAAGGCGGCAAGAGCCTCGACCTCGTGCACCGCGACATGTCGCCCGAGAACATCCTGATCACCTTCGAAGGTCAGGTGAAGGTCGTCGACTTCGGCATCGCCAAGGCCAGCGACAACCTCATCAAGACCCAGGCCGGGCAGATCAAAGGCAAGCTCGGCTACGTCGCCCCCGAAGCCATCCTCGGCAAACCCGTCGACGCCCGCGCCGACGTCTTTGCCGTCGGCGCCACCCTCTATTTGTTCTTGTCGGGCCGCCCGGCCTTCACGGGCACCAACCCGATGGAGATTTTTGAGCGGTCGCTGAAGCCGCCGACGCCGCCGCGCGAGGTGAACCCGCGGGTGCCCGAGGCCCTCGACGCCATCTGCATGAAGGCCTTGGCCCAGGATCGCGAGAAGCGGTACCGCTCGGCGGGCGAGGTGCGCATCGCCCTCGAGGGCTACCTGCAGTCCACCGGACGCCCCCTCGGCGGCGTTCAGCTCTCGCAGTTCATGCGCATCCTGTTTCCCGCCGACAAAGACCCGGTGCGGCAGCGCATCGACAAGATGTTGGCCGAGGCGCCGATGCCGGCGTCGTTGCCGTTGACGTCGTCGGCGGTGGCGCGCACGCAGCAGACTCCGGGAGGGGCGGCGCCGGCGCCCATCCTCGTCGACGACGACAAGACCAACATCGTCCCGGCGAAGAGCAACAACGCCGACATGATGTCGGTGCCCGATCCGATCACGCTGCAGGCGCAGCGGCCGGCGCCGGCGTCGATGCGGCCGACGCAGCAGGTGACGTCGTCGCCGTCGAAGCCGAAGCCGTCAGAGCCTGCGCACCTGCGCTCGATGGGCGTGCAAAAAGACGTGGCCTCGTCGCCGTCGGGTCGCCCCGTCGACGTCGAGATGACCAACGAAGACCTCGACCTCAAGACTCTCGCCGCGGCCAGAAACGCCCGCGACAATCCTCGCGACAATCTCCGCGACAATGCGCCGACGCTGCAGACGAACCAGCCGCAGAATTCGCGCAACGTCACCGCCCCCTCGATCGAGGTCAACGAGCTCGAAGAGATCTCCGCCGCCGTGGCCGACGACGACGACGACATCGACGTCGACATGGGCGACGCGCTGCCGGCGCGGGCGCCGCAGATGCCGCCGGCGACGTCGACCGAGGCCCGCCGCTTCAACCAGACCTCGATGGACGCCGCCGCCGCCGCCTTCGACATCTCGATCTCAACGTCGAGCGGCGGCGAGGTCGACCTGCCGCCGCCGCCGTTTGAGGCCTCTGGACGCGTCCAGCGCCCCGCCACGGCGCCGCCGGTGCCGCAGCCGTCGTTTGCTCCGCCGCCGCAGACCTTCGGCATGGGCAGCGCCCAACAGGTCCAGCAGCCGTTGCCGCCGCCGCCAGAGCCGTCGTGGTCGGCGCCGGCGCCGCCGCCGCAGTACGCGCCGCCGCCGCCGCAGCAGTCGATGGAGCCGCAGTACGAGCAGCCGCTGCCGGCGCCGTCGGGTCCGGGCATGGGCATCCGCATTGCCATGCTGGGCTTCGGCATGCTGACGGGCGTGCTGATCGTCTTGGCCGTCCTCTTCGCGACTGGAAATCTCGCGCGCATCATGGCGCATTGATTTCTGGTGTGTGATTTCACTCTGCACTGGGTGTGCAGATGCTGGCAGCAGCAAACGCAACAAACGGCACTGGCGATGGCGCGTTCGCACTTCTCGCCCTGTCGCGTCTCTCGGGTCCTGGCGCCTCACCTCGCGGGGCTGCAGGGTCCATGTGGGCAGGCGTCCGACCTCGTTCCTGCGCGGCGCCAGGCACCTTCCTTGACAAATGTTCAGGCCCAATTCAGCCTGATCGGTGGAGCGGGCTGAATTCTCAGCTGATTTTTCGCTTGCACCGCTCTCCGTTGGCGTCGCCGACGCGTTTGACGACGGCGCGGGCAGCGGAAACGGGGCCCGCGCAGGTGACGACGGCGGCGAAATCGACGCAACCAACTGAAACAACAGCGGAATCGGTGCTGGCACGAGCGGTTGCCACTGAAAAAGGGTGATCGATTCAATCGCGGTGGCGGGTGGCCGGTCGGCACTTCAGGTGATCTCGCTAAGTGCCGTGGTTTCAGGGGGTTGGCCGATTGCAACAGGGTTGTTGCCGAAACGCCACAGCCGCGGTGCATCATGCCGAAAATGTGTGATTTCAGGCACTTGGCCGGACGCGCGAGTTGACGATCGATGCCCCCGGCCGGGTGTCCGGGTCGGCGCCTCTAGATCAAGTGGTCCAAGTCCTCGAATCCCCTACGGGTTGTGGAGAGCCTGTGGAAAACACCCCGACTGGTGGTTGACGGGTGGAGTGCTGGCGTGGTTCTCTGCGCGACCCGCTGACGGCGCCGTGGCCTGATTTTCAGGACTGTGGATTCGGCAGCTCCCGCCAACCCGCTCCATTCTGGAAGCACAACCGAAGCACAAACGCTCTCTGCCCAGGGCGCGTTTCGTCGATGTTTCATTGTCCTCCAGCGGATCGACGCTTTCTGACCCGCGCCCCCTTCACCACTGAACGCCTGTTGCTAAGACCCGGAGAGACGCATGCAAGTTGAGAGGACCGGATCGATGACCACGACCCCGTCGAAAGACACGCAGAAAGACACGTCGAAGGCGACGGCTGCAGCGGCGGGTCCGGCGTTCCCGCACCGCGCGTCGATCCTGTCGGCCGACAACAAGGGCGTGCGCGTGCCGCGCCTGCAGACGCGTGAAGGGCTCGACCCGCTCTCCGAAGAAGCCGGCGTTCGGTGGGAGCGTCGCTCGGCCGCCATCACCGATGGCAACGGCAAGGCGATCTTCAAGCAAGACGACCTCGAGATCCCGGTCTCGTGGTCGCAGACGGCGACCAACATCGTCGCCAACAAGTACTTCCGCGGCATCGTCGGCACCCCCGAGCGTGAGCGCTCGGTGCGCCAGCTGGTGCTGCGCGTGGTCGACACCCTGACCAGCTGGGGCCGTCGCCGCCGCTACTTCGCCACCGAGGCCGACGCCGCCACCTTTCACGCCGAGCTGGCGCATTTGCTGGTGCACCAGAAGGTCGCCTTCAACAGCCCCGTCTGGTTCAACGTCGGCGTCGAAGCGACCCCGCAGTGCTCCGCCTGCTTCATCAACTCGGTCGACGACACGATGGAGTCGATCCGCGGTCTCGCGAAGACCGAGGGCATGCTCTTCAAGTTCGGCTCGGGCGCCGGCTCGAACCTGTCGCCCATCCGTTCGTCGCGCGAGCTGCTCGCGGGCGGCGGCACGGCCTCGGGTCCCGTGTCGTTCATGCGCGGCTTCGACGCGTTTGCTGGCGTCATCAAGTCCGGCGGCAAGACGCGCCGCGCCGCCAAGATGGTCATCCTCAACGCTGACCACCCCGACATCGTCGAATTCATCGACTGCAAAATGCACGAAGAGAAGAAGGCGTGGGCCCTGATTGAACAGGGTTACGACGGCGGCTTTAATGTGCCCGGCGGCGCCTACGATTCGGTGTTCTTTCAGAACGCGAATCACTCGGTGCGCGTGACCGATACGTTCATGCAAGCCGTTGTCGACGGCAGCGCGGTCTTCACCAAGGCCGTGCGCGACGGCAAGAACATGGACGAGATTCCGGCCCGCTCGGTGTGGCGCAAGATGGCCGAAGCGGCCTGGCTGTGCGGCGACCCGGGCGTGCAGTTCGACACGACGATCAACGATTGGCACACCTGCAGCAACACGGCGCCCATCAATGCGTCGAATCCCTGCAGCGAATACATGTTCTTGGATGATTCGGCCTGCAACCTCGCCAGCTTCAACCTGATGAAGTTCCGCAAGGCCGACGGCAGCTTCGACGTCGATGGTTTCCGCCACGGCGTGGCCGTTCTCATGCTGGCGATGGAGATTATCATTGATGATTCTTCGTACCCCAGCGAGAAGATCGCGAAGAATTCACATGACTTCCGCCCGCTGGGCCTTGGCTACGCCAACCTCGGCGCGCTCTTGATGTCGCAGGGCCTCGCCTACGACAGCGACGACGGCCGCGCTGCCGCCGGCGCCATCACCGCCCTGCTTGGCGGCGAGGCGTACGCGACGTCGGCTGAGATCGCGAAGAACAAGGGTCCCTTTGCTGGATACCCGAAGAACCGCGACGCGATGGTCAACGTGATGAAGAAGCACGAGCGCGCGTCGTACGACGTCGACGCTGCGGGCGTGCCCGACCACTTCAAGCCCGTGCTCGACGCCGCCCGCGACTCGTGGTCGACGGCCGTCGAGATCGGCGAGAAGCATGGCTTCAGAAACGCGCAGGCCACCGTGCTCGCGCCCACCGGCACCATCGGCTTCATGATGGACTGCGACACCACCGGCATCGAGCCCGACATCGCGCTCATCAAATACAAGAAGCTCGTCGGCGGCGGCCTGATGAAGATCGTGAACAACACGGTCCCCGCTGCCCTCGACATGCTCGGCTACGACGCCGCGACCAAGGCAGCGATCCTCGCGCACCTCGAGTCTGAAGAGACCATCGAAGGCGCGCCTGGCTTGAAGTCTGAGCACCTCTCGGTCTTCGACTGCGCCTTCAAGCCCTTGAAGGGCGAGCGTTCGATCGCCCCGATGGGCCACGTGAAGATGATGGCTGCGGCGCAGCCCTTCTTGTCGGGCGCCATCTCGAAGACCGTGAACATGCCCGAGTCGTCGACGGTCGAAGAGATCGAGGCCATCTACACGCAGGCGTGGAAGCTCGGCCTCAAAGCGATCGCCGTCTACCGCGACAACTGCAAGCGCAGCCAGCCGATGGCGTCGTCAAAGGCGCAGTCCGACAAAGACGGGCAGAAGCTGCTGAAGGCTGTCGTTCCGGGCACCGACTCCGCCGGCGTGCAGCTGCCGTCGCTCGACGTCGATGCGCTCGTGCAGATGTTGAAAGACCAGCCGCACAAGGTCGCCGATCTCAAGACGGCCCTCGGTGGCACGCGCCGCAAGCTGCCCGACGAGCGCGCCGCGATCACGCACAAGTTCAGCATCGCCGGTCACGAGGGCTACCTCACCGTCGGACTGTTCGAAGACGGCCTGCCCGGCGAGCTGTTCTGCACGATGTCCAAAGAAGGCTCGACCATCTCGGGTTTGATGGACGCTTTTGCCACCTCGACCTCGCTGTCATTGCAATACGGCGTGCCCCTCAAGGTCCTTGTCGACAAATTCTCGCACATGCGCTTTGAGCCCGCGGGATTCACCGGCAACCAGCAGATCCCGATCGCGAAGTCGTTGTGCGACTACATCTTCCGCTGGCTCGGCATGAAGTTCTTGCCGGCCGACGAAAAGCCCTTCGACGTCTCGGCGCAGC
>JANNAY010001583.1:0-3085 GCA_031384945.1 Deltaproteobacteria bacterium | reverse complement strand
CATGCAGCGCCCGTTTCTCGTCGACGCGCTGGTCGCGCCCAAGCTGCAAGAGAAGCCGACGACAAAAGCCATCACCAACGACACGATCCACCTGACGGGCTTCGGCGGCGCCGAGCAGCCCAACGTCGTCCCGTCGACGGTGTGGGCCCAGTACGACGTGCGCCTCTTGCCCGGCACCACCCCCGACATGATGCGCGCCGAGATCGACGGTGTGCTCGCCGGCCTCGAAGGCGTGCACGTCGAGGTGCTCGAAGAGAAGTCTCCCGGCGTGAGCGAGTGGGACGACCCGGTGTTTCGCTCGCTGCAGAGAAACGTCGTCGACGGCCTCGACCACGCCGTCGCCGGCCCCATCATCTCGCCGGGGTTCACCGATTCGATCTTGCTGAGAAAGCGCGGCGTCCGCTGCTACGGCATCATCCCCGTCGTCGTCACCGCCGCCGAGTCGTCGTCGATGCACGGCGATGCGGAGCGCGTGAGCAAGGCCAACATCGTCCGCGGCACCCGCGTGTTGGCGATGGCCCTCGCTGACATCGTCGCGAAGTGAGACCTCAGCCTGCCCTTTCCACCACGCTCGCAAAGCCTCGCTGTGGAGAGGGTGAATTTGTCACTGCCAGACCTCCACCTGCGCTCGCAAAGCCTCGCTGTGGATAGGTGAATTCGCGTCCATGGCGCCAGCGACGTCGAGGCGCTCGGTGCTCGCCACGGGGGCCCTTGACGCATGGCATCAGTTTCAATCACCAACAATCGTCGAGCGTCCACATGCGGCTGTCAGCGACAGTGATCAGCGGCGCCAATACACGTCGGTGCCGCCGCGACGAGTGGGTCTGCGTCGTCGACCTCGAATGATTGGCCAAACTCGTCGGCGGCGACCTCAGCGTGGCCGCTCATCGGAGAAAGCCCGAAGGGCTGACTTACGGTCGCTCCCACCGCGGCGACCGGCGCCGGGTACTCGATCCAGAACCCAACGCGATCACCTTCGACGGCTGACGCGGGGCCCGTGTGCCCGAGCGTTACGGGAGTCGCTGGCCATGTGAAGGCTTCGGCTCCACGTGGCCGTGGAGCCGTGAAGCTCGTGCCTGCCCTGAAGCGAAGGTTGTCGATGCTGACGCCGTCGCCCCAGGTGAAAAGGCCCGTCGAGCCGACGGCGTCAACTTCGATCACTTGGAACTCGTTCTTGGTTCGTGTGGAGTATCGGCTGCCGTCGTCGGCAAATGGCTCGGTGTCGGTAGCACTTGCTGGCCCGGGCCTTTCGCAGAGTCGGACGTGGACGACTTCGAACGGCAATGGTCGCGTCGTTGCGTGGTTCGACGCGAATCGCACGGGGTCCTTCACCCGCGGTCGCGACCAAGTCACGTTGTCGGGTCGCAACATGGACATTCTTTCCATCTCAGTACGCCCCGAGCGGCCGCAGCTGCTGAGTGACGGCGGCTACTACGAATACGTCGTCCTCGATCACGGCATCACCCAAGGCACGGCTCGCGCCCTGGCGAAACGCAGCGTCTATTTGAGTCGCGTTGGGCGCCTGGCTCGCATCAAAACAACAACCATCTTCAACGAGCTCGGCAAAGAGTTTGTGCTCGACGCCCCGGCGTGGGTGGATGCGAATCGCCCGAACGATGCTGTCAACGTCGAAGTCGTCGTCGGAAACTTCGCGTAGGGCGGCAGGCTGGTCGGGGTCAGCGCCCAATGCCCGGCCGCGCCAGCCAACGTCGCGACCGCGTCGGCACCCGTCGGCACCGTGGTCGGCGAGGAAAACAGCTGGCTCGTCAGGGCGGCGACATCGGCGTCGGCTGCGGCACGATTGGCGGGCGTACGGTTGAGCGATGGCCAAGAGATGAACGGATCCAGTGCCGCCGCGACGGTCTCGCCATCGTTTTTGAAGCGAACATCGCCAGACCTCTGCCACACCCCGCCTTCGACGTACTCGGTGCTGGCGATCGTTGTGATGGCAGTGCGGTGGGCATCGAAGCCCGTGCCGGGCACCAACTTCTTGACGCCGGGATCGTCGACCACGATCTTTGTCGCATTGCTGACGATGCCGCTCGTGATGCGGAAGTCGAAGTCAGGCACGAGCTCGCGCGTCACGATTCCATCGTTGTCAGCGCGCAGCGGCAGCTCAATCGTCGAGCCTTGGGCGGGGTCCACGCCACAGATCGCGGTCTGCGACGTTGAGCCCGGGCAGGTCGCTGGCAAACACACGTTCTCTTCAGCCTGTGTCGGCGGCCGAGTTCGCAAGCCGAGGCCATCGACAACGTCGGCACGAGGCGTCGTCAAGTGTCGACCAAGATGACTCGTCTGCACAAAGGTGAACATGGCTGCGTCAACGCCCGCTGCGGCGCTCGGGGTAAACAAGGTGTTGTCGCTGCTGTCGTTGGGGTCGATTGGATTGACCCACATGAAGCCGCTGCCGCCGCTGGTCGGGTCGTCGGGGTCGACGGAGTCGCCGGCGAAGTCGCGGTGGCGCAGACCGATCAGAGGCCCCTCGAAAGCGTTGAAGGTCCGCGCGGTGTCTTCGAGGTCACCTTGGCGCGCCCGCCCGACAGGCATGCCGACAACGCTTGATGTACCGGCGGACGAGTGGTTGGGAGCTGTCCGAGTGAGAGCCTCTTCAGCGTCCGCGTGCTCTTCTGAACCGCGGCGGTATTGAAGTCGGAAAGCAAGAGGTCGTCACGCTCGGCGCCAACTCCATCGATGTCGAAGGACCAAAGCGTGCTCGGTGCTGTGTTCACCGTTCTCTGAAGGAGCTGTCCAAACTCGTCGGTCGCGTCGAAGATGAAGGGTGAAACACCCTCACCCGGTCCGATCTGGAATGGACCCCCAGAGCGGACAGGCCGGGTTCGCGGAGCGACATGTGAGGTCAAAACAGTCGGTTTTCCCATCGAAGTCGTTGTCTTGCCCGTCGGTGCAGGCGACGATTCCGTCTTCAGGGACCGCAAGGGCTGCCGACGACCACAGGGCTACGGTAAAGGCGATGGCGGACGGCTGCATTCGGAACTGATGCCTGCACTTGATCCATTTCCACATATTGAATATCCCCCTGTTGCTCGGATTTTGTTTCGTATGACCCAGTCGCGATAGTACAGCG
>JANNAY010001567.1:0-4086 GCA_031384945.1 Deltaproteobacteria bacterium | reverse complement strand
AGATCTGGCGCGCGCGTGCAGGCGCGCGGTGAGCAGCTCGTCGTCGTCGAGCGCCTGTTGCCGCGGGTCGTGCCGCAGCCCCTCGAGCTGTCAGAGCGCCGTGAAGCGCTGCTCAAGGCCATCTTCTTGAACGGGCTCGCGCGCCTCGGTGGCGAGGTGAAAGACCTGTCGCGCGCGCTCGAGCACGAGCTGCCGGCGCACGATGGACCTGTGCGCATCTTGCTGCGCCTCTACATCGCGCGCGCCGCGTACGCCGTGACATCAGACAACTCGCCAGCTGCGGTCGAGGTCTGGCGTGACGAGGTCAAACGCTCCCTCGCTGCCGCCGAAAAGGTCGAAGACCGCCGCGTCGCCGAGTGGTTGATCAAGCGCTCGCTCTGGCTGCGCACCGATCCCGCGGCAGATCCGCCGTTGGCGTTGCGCCCTGCCCTCGAAAAAATCGTCAGCGCCACCGTCAAAGGCGAACGCGCCGACGTCGTCGACAGCATCCGCGCCGTCACCGCCCACACCGGCAGCTACGACTTCGAGGTCGCCGCTGCGCTCGAGCGCCTGCTCGAAGCCGCGCTCAACACCGGCCGTGACGACGTCATCGAGGCAGCCGCCGAGGCGGCATGGAAGGCGGCGCCCTCGCTGCGCATCCTCGCGCACCGCGCCCGCTTGCTCGGCGCCGTCGTCAAAGCCGGCGCCACCGCCGGCGCCGCCGCCGTCGTCGAACGCGCCCTCGACGACGTCGCTGCCATCGCCGCCGACAGAAACGTACCGTCGACGCGCGACCTGCTGACCGCTGTGCGTCCGGCGCTGTTTGCGCTGCGTCGCCTCGGCGCCCTCGACGCTGCGCGGCGCTTTTTGGGCGCCTTTGAGCCGCTCACCCAGCAAGCCGGACGCGAGACCGGACCCCTCGCCGCTGCCCTCGCTGAAGGCTTTCACCAGATCGGCGAAGACGAAGACGCCGGCGCCCTCATCGACCGCGCCCTCGCCCGCGTCGCCGCCGACGGCACCGTCCACGTCGACCGCTACGAAGCCGGCGCCGCCGTCGTCAGCGCGCTGTCGCACTGGCCACACGCCGTGCGCGCTGCGCATTGCGAGCGCCTCTTTCTCACGCTGTCGCGCTTCACCGACACGTTCACCACGCAGTACTGGTACCCGACGCACCAGCTCTTGATGGCCGAGCGCTTGATCGAGTGCCTCGTCGATGAGGTCACCGTGCGCAGCGATCGCTTGCAGGCCTTTCTCGACAAAGACGAAGCCCGCGTGCGCAAGCGCATTCTCACCGATTGGCGTGCGCTCGTCGGGTGACGGCTACTTCGACGTCGGCGGCGGCAATTCTGCCATCTCTTTGAAACCGTCGCAGGCCTTCTTCATGCCTGTCATGTAAGGCAACGCCCGCCACGTCATGCCCGCCCAGGCAAACACCCGCTGCGGCGCAGACGACGTCGCTGTCGTCACATCGACAGCGCCGATGGCGTCGAGCGGCAGATAAAAAATCGGCGTCTCACCAATGCCTTCCAGATCTTCAGTCGACGCCACAAATGGCAGCGTCGGCTCGAGAAAGGCGCGGACGTCGTCGGTGCCGAGCAAGTACTCGCGCAGCGGCACGCGGTTCTTCAGCAGGCGGTGCACGGTGATGACGTCGAGGCCCGCGATCTCGGTGAAGCTCTTGACCTTTTGCGCGGCGACCTCGCCCGCGTGGGCGACGAACTTGAGCGTGAGGTCGCCGACCTGCGTGCATCCCTCGCACGAGCAGAGCCGTTCGATGACCATCTGCTGCTTTTTCTTTTCAAAGGCATTGCGGATGCTTCGCAATTCGTCGGCGAGCTTCGGCTTGTCCCGCTCCCAGCAGAAGAAGAGCACCGCGTCGCCTTCGAGCTTCGACACCTTCAGCTGTATTGCCCCGTCGATCAGCGACTCGAGCAGCCGCGCCACGACATCTTGCGCGTGGGCGAGGTTGATGCGGTGGACCGTCAGGAACTTCGTGTAGCCGCCGATGTCGGCGATCACGATGAGCGCGCGGTCGACCATTACTTCTTCTTGGGCTTCAACGACTTCAGCCGCTTCTTCGCATCAGGAACGAGCGGCGACTTCTCGTGCTTGGCGACCAGCTCTTCGTAGAAGACGCGGGCCTCTTCTTGAAAGCCGAGCTGCTCGAAGCTCAAGCCAATCTTGAAGAGCGCGCCGTCGGCCTTTTCACTCTTGGGTGTCTCGAGCACGCGCTGGTAGCTCAGGATGGCCTGTTTGTAGGCCTTCTCTTTGGCGGCCTTGTCAGAAGCAGCGCCAGCGAGTTGATAATAACTCTCGGCCTTCCAAAACGCCGCGTTGTCGACCAAATCTTCTTCTTTGGCGTGGCGCGAGAGAAAAAGGTCGAAGCCTTCTGCGGCGGCGCCGAACTTTTTGTCATCGAAGAGCTTCTTGGCGAAATCGTAGTGGCCCTTGGCGTCGGCGGGCACGTCTTGCCCGTCGACCTGCGCCGTCTTCTTCGGATCGTCTTCGAGCTTGGGCGCGGTCGCGCCGGTGCTGATGGCCACCGGCGGTCGGGCGAGGATCGACTCGACCGACGCTTTCTGTTCGCCGATCTCGTGCTTGGCCTCTTCGATCTCGCCGCGCAGCGCCTGCACCTCGGCGACAATCTTCTCGAGCTGCACGCCGCTGTCGGCGTCGGCCTGGCGCAGCGTGCTGAGCGTGCCCTCGAGCTCGCCAACGCGGACGTCGATCTTCTCGACGCGACCTGTCTCGCGCGCCTTGATGTCGGACATCTCTTTTTGCAGCTGCGCGGTCTCGGTCTTCAGCGCGTCGACGTCTTTGCGCAACTGATCGCCTTCAGCGCGGGTCGTGACGCACGACGAACACAGCACAGCCGCGATCAGCAACGCGGGACCGGTGAAGCGCTTCATGAAGACCTCAAACGTAGAGACAGCCGGAAAGTTCCGACGACGACGGCGGTGACGACGGCGACGAACTACTGCGTGACGACGAGCTCGCCGCGGCGGTTGGTCGCCCAGGCGCTCTCGCTCGAGTCGGGGTTGACGGGCTTCTCTTCGCCAAAAGAGATGACCTTGATGCGGCCGTCTTCGACGCCGAGGGCGGTCAGGTACTTCTTGATCGACTTGGCGCGGCTCTCACCGAGCGAGAGGTTGAACTCGGGGGTGCCGCGCTCGTCGGCGTGGCCTTCGACCGTGAGGCGCCAGCCGGTGTTCTTCTTCAAGCACTTCGACATGTTGTCGAGCGCCGCGCGGCCCTCGGGGCGCAGATCGGCAGCGTTGAAGTCGAACTGCACCCGGGCCTTCTGCTCGCATTTGAGGGGGCCGTCGTCGGTGCCGCCGGTGCCGCCGGTGCCGCCGGTGCCGGTGGTGCCGTCGCGTTTGCAGCGGCCGGCTTCGCAGGTGGCGCCGGTGCCGCAGGCGTCATTGGTCTTGCACTGCGCCTTCACGCAGCGCGCCGCCTCGCAGATGCTGCCGTCGCCGCACTCGCCGTCGGCAGAGCAGGACTTTTCACAGCGGCCCTTGTTGCAGCGCTGGCCGACGCCGCACTGGGCATCTTTCGCGCACTGCTGGCATTGGCCGAAGAGGCAGTACTCGCTGACGGCCTTGCCATCTTTGTTGGTCTTGCACTGATCGTCGCTCTCGCATTTCGGGTAGTCGTTGCCAGGGCAACCCGTGACCGTGAGCCCGGCGATGGCGGCGACGACGACAAAACAGGCGCGGAACAAAGACATCGTGCACTCCAAACGCATCAGTCAAAAGCGCGCGGACCGTAGAAGCAGCCGCCCTGCCGCGCAAGGTGAAAACGACCTGCTGACGGCTTCCAACGTCGCGACCTCCCAGACGATTTCCGGGTGTTTTGACTGCCCACTGCCTGTGCGAGGTCGCGCTGTCGACGTCGTTCAGCACAACCTGGGTGTGCGCTGCTGCGCCGGACACCTGACCGCCGCGGCGTCGTCGTCGTCGACTCTTGCGGCAGAACAGGTCCTCCGATACGACGCCGCTGCACATGGACGTCGACGAACAGCCCACGCCAGCCCCTGCCAACGCTGGCCAGAGTCCAGTTTTTATTACGCATTTTTGTTTTTGCCTAAAGAGCGCCGCGCGGCCA